>DAOUGX010000417.1:0-3654 GCA_034428855.1 Anaerolineaceae bacterium
CAAAATACTTACTAATAAACTTACCTTTTTCATGATACTTCTCCTTCAAGAATTTTTTGAATATTTTGAAAACTACGAAAACAGAAGACAGAATTTATTGGAAAAAATCACCTCCTTAAAAAACCACCAAATGTGGTAGCAGCTCATAACTACCCATAAAATTTTTGTTAAAACATCTCGCTTGAGATTCATACTCGATACACATTTGACGACAAAAGAGGAAAACATTTAATTGAAAAATAAAAGAGGAAATCATTTGAATCTTTGAGGATAAAGATAGAAATTTCTGGGAACGCTCCCATGTTTTTTCAAAATTTTTCTTTTGTTTGATCCAATCATTTGTTTTCATTTTCGACCTGAATTATTACCCTTGATTTGAGACCCTTTTGATAAATTAGTCGATCATTTAACGATAATTTTCTGATTACACATTCTTTAATGTAAAAGTTTTATCTGGTGTTGTCGAATCACGAATGACCAATTCTGTTGGCAATTCAATCCGGTTGTGTTTGTGATCAGGGTTCTTTAAAATATCAAATAATATTTGGGCGGCAGTTCTCCCCATTTGCTCCAAAGGCTGTCGAATCGTTGTCAGTGACGGACGAACGATGGAAGCTTGAGGTATGTTATCAAAGCGAAGTATAGAAATGTCCTCCGGGATGCGCATTCCACATTCCCTGACTGCATCCATGGCTGAGATTGCCATTACATCATTTGACGCGAAAATTGCGGTAGGAGGTTTTTTTATGCTCAGTAATTTTTTCGCCCCTGTATAGCCATCTAAATGGGCAAAAGTGCCTTCGTAAATCAAATCCGGTTGTAAAGGTATCCGATTTGTACGTAAAGCCGCCTTATACCCCTCCAATCGATCGACGGCAGCCCCTAAATCCAGCCAACCTGTTATAAAACCTATGCGTCTATGTCCTAATTGAATCAAATAATTGGTAGCATTGAAGGCCCCCTGCCAATTCGTTGCTCCAATCGCCGGGCAATCTTCCCCGGTTCCCTGGTGGTCAATCAGAACAAATGGAAATTTTGCTTGAGTCATCACGCCAATATAATCACTGGGATTCCTAGGGAGTACCAGGATTAATCCATCAACCATCCCCTGCACAAGGCTGGAAACGTACTCCGCTTCTTTGGTGGCAGTTCGATGTGTGGTATATAGCATCAAATCAAAACCTGCAATGCCTAATTCCGCGTCTATCCCTCGGATGATTTCACCTATATACCCGGTACCTAAATCTGGCACTAACAACCCAATCGTATTTGTTTTCCCCCCGGCTAAACTTCGTGCCTGGCGATTTGCCACAAAGTTTAATCGCTTCATGGTAGCCCGAACTCTATCTCGAGTTTCTTGTTTCACATGGACATCATTATTTATCACTCGTGAAACCGTCCCAAATGAAACACCAGCCTCAGCAGCCACGTCAACAATTGTCACTTTGTTTGTGCGTTTATTCATATTCTGACATTATCGAGTTGGGAAATTATAAGTAGAGCTTTCAAAAGTAACCCTTTGCAAATCTGTTATTATCAGAAAATTGTTTCAGGAAATCTCTTCAATTCACCAAAATAATTGGAAGCGTTTACATGAATACTGTAACATATTTGAAAATCAGAGTCAATACTTTTATGGTTTTTTAAGGTTTCTAATGCAAATTTTCATTGAAATATTCAGTACGCAAAACTTTAAAGTCATTGTAAAATTGATTCTTCACATTAATAAAAAATTTTTTAATTTTCCCACCTTAGAAGCATCAGAATTTTATTTGGATTTACGAATTAATTATGAGCAACTACACATTTTCAATATTCTCAATTGTTTATTTTATAATCACAGCTTTATTAACCAGTGTGGCAATAATCATCTTTACCAGAAGAAATAGCCTGAGTGGAAGAATGCTCGCCAGTTTTATGGTTTCAGTAGCAATTTGGACATTAACCGGTGCGTTTGATATGGCTTCCGCCAGTCTGGAAGGTAAAATTTTGTGGTCGAAAATCCAATATATTGGCATTTACACCACACCTGGTTTTTTGTTTTTATTTATTTATTATTTTTATTACAACAATTTACCTCTGAGTAAATTACGTTTATTTTTTCTGTGGCTCATCCCATTATTAACAATTATTTTAGCTTTCACCAACGAATGGCACTCTCTTATTTGGGTCGGCTTCTCTGCCAGTATCGTACCGAACTCCAATCTCATCATTTACCACCATGGTTACTGGTTCTGGTTTGCTTTTCTGTACTATTATGGTCTTTTATTAACCAGTATCATTTTTCTTGTGCGTGCTTTCCGGAAATTTTCTGGTTACAAAAAGAAGAACGCTCTGTTGATATTAATTGCATTTCCTTTCCCGATTATTGGCAATATCCTTTACAACTTCAATCTTGGTCCATGGCCAGGGTTTGACTTAACAGCAGTTGGTTTCACCATTTCATCCATTTTTCTGTATTGGGGAGTACGCCGCCAAAATCTTGTTGATTTAGCTCCGATAGCTCGAGAGAAATTATTTGACACGCTGGAAGAGGGAGTTTTAATCCTGAATCAGGAAAGTGTCGTAGTAGATCATAACCAGGCTATTTTAAATATAATCCGCCGAAAAGGATATGAACTCCGTAAAGGTATATTAAATAGAACAACAGAAGGGTTAATGCAGGAAATGCCGGATTTAATCCCCATATTTGAATCTGAGCGAGGTTATCCGTATACGATCAATGCGTTCACAGTGGATGAACCAACTTTGGAAATTAATCAACAATTATTGTTAAATCAGGACAATCTCATTATTGGTCGTTTAATCCTTGTTCGGGATGTCACCAGACAAAAACAAGCTGAACAACAGCTTTTATGGCAACAACGAATGTTAGCCGCTGATCAGGAACGACAAAAATTAGGTCAGGAGCTGCATGATAACCTTGCCCAAGTCTTAGGATATATCAACCTTCAATCTAAAACTATTCTGAAATTGATTGAAGACGGTGATATTACGATGGCAGTCAGTACGATTGGACAGCTTATTAATGTCTCTCAAGACGCCACCAATGATGTGCGAGGTTTTATTGAGGATTCCAGAAAAGAAAATACCCTTCAAAAAGGATTCTTGTCTGCCCTGCAAAGTTACATCGATAGTTTTCAACAACTTTCCAATATACCTGTCAAATTATCATTTACTGAAATTGATCTGGATTCCATTACAAATACAAAAATTCGATTACAGATATTAAGAATCATCCAGGAAGCATTATCCAATGCCAGAAAACACGCTCAAGCTAATGAAATTCAGATCATCTTTTCCCAAAACCCAGAGCATCTGTTCGTGACCATCAAAGACAATGGAAAGGGTTTTAATCCGGATCAAACCAATCTGGACGGACATTTTGGTTTGAAGATCATGAAAGAACGAGCCAGTGAAGCAGGTGGGAAAATTTTAATTTTTTCAGAACCAGGAAAAGGTACAACCATCCAGCTAAAAATTCCCTTTGATAAAACTGCAGGTCTGGCTGAATTGAGAAAAATAGATTTCATGGTCGTGGATGATCACCCATTATTCGTTGACGGCATTAAGAATCTTTTAACGGCTAAAGGATTGAAAGTGATCGAAACAGCAAAAAATGGTGAGGAAGCTCTTGAAAAGTTAAAGAATTCT
>DAOUGX010000418.1:0-1781 GCA_034428855.1 Anaerolineaceae bacterium
AAAATCAGCAGGTATCATCAGGATACCATCCACTTTTCCACGTTGCAATCGATCCTGGGCGGTGGACAGATCCAGAGATTCAATTTCAAAATTATCGGTGACTTCCAGACGGGTGAACAATAGAGCTGCAATTTCACTGGTTGGTTCCGTTTCGACCCAGGCTAACGGGATTTTGGATTCGGTCTGGTTGCCATTATCGCCGCTTCGGTAGGCGAATCCCATAAAAAGGGTGAAAACAATCGGCATTGCAACCAGGAACAAAGCAGAATTTTTATCACGAAATATTTGTTTTAAATCTTTGAGGGCAATTTCCAAAATTTTCATTTTATTCTCCTTGCTTTATGCAAATCTTTTCTTGAAACGCAATGCACCAATCGTAAACAGGATTAAACCTAACGAAACACATACAACCACGGGAATTAACAAGTCGGAGAAGTTTTGCGCATTCAGTACAACTTTCCATCCCCGGATCACCCAACCCTGGGGTGTAAATATTGCCAGTTTGTTGAAGGCTTCCGGCATGGGAATATTAGCGGTGAACAGTCCACCCAGCATTCCCAAGGCGGTTAACCCACCTCCCATCACCGGCCCAGCCTGGCGGGAGGATTTCACAAAGGAGATCAGGAAGACACCCAATCCGGATGCAGCCAGTACCTGGCCGAGTAAAGCCAGCGCTACCATCCCTGGGTTACCCCATTCAATTCCAAAAATGAAATGAGCAGCGATCAGAAGGACAATCCCCTGAACGATTACCATGAGTACAACTGCCAGGAGTTTTCCAGTCAATACTGAAGTGCGGGTCATTGGCAATGCGAACATGCGTGCCAGGGTGCCTTCTTCATTTTCCTGCAGAATTGACATCATCGAATAACTCCCGGTAAAGAAGGCAAAGAAAATCATTTGTCCTGCCATCATAAATCCCAACATTTTTTGCATTGGATTGTCCGTGCTCGATTGGGTTGTGGAGGATGTCATGACCAATGCAGCTTGATCGGGTTGGTGGAAAAGATTGCGTTGAAAATCACTATACCAATCGGAATAGCGAGAGATCAATCCTGGGATGTTATTCAGATCGGACTGAAAACCAGTCGTTTGTTGTCTCTCCATGATTGTTTCAACAGCGATGCCACCGCCTGCTACCCCATCCAGCATGGCGGAAACCATGTTCTCTATAACCTGTGGTGTGACCGAAAGCGTGGGATCGCTGATGATGGTCACTTTTGAAACTCGGCTACCTGCCAGAACCTGATCTGAAAAATTGGCTGGAATGATGATGGCAACACCGATTTTTCTCTCGTCGAGTTCAGTTCGTAAATCGGTCTCATCGGTATAATCCTGGGCATAAATCCAGGATTGGACACTCTCGTCAAAGAACATATTGCGAATTTCATACCCTAGAGATTGTTTTAATATTGTGGTGTCACTCAATTGGTCAGCATTATAAATACCTACTGAAACATCTGGTAAGTCAGATGAACCAGAGGAAGCACCACCAAAAGCTAAGGAAATTAATCCGATCAATAATAAAGGTGCAACGATCGTCATACCGATGGCGAAAGCATTTCGGAAGGATCGGGTTAAATCTTTCAGGGCAATATCCAGAATTTTCATGGTTTCACCTCTTTTTAGTCACGTAATGCACGGCCAGTAAGATGCAGGAATACGGCTTCCAGATTGGGTTCCTGAATTTCAACTGACAAAATGCGTACTTTTCCGTTGGTAGCGATTTCAATCAACCTGGGTAGTACCCGGTTACTATCATCCACCAGCATGGATACTTT
>DAOUGX010000419.1:0-3249 GCA_034428855.1 Anaerolineaceae bacterium
TTCCACTTTATTGATCACAGCAGCATCCTCACCGTAAATTTTCTCTCCCTCAGAATTTTAACATGGTATTCAAACCAAAAGTTTTTCGTTTCACCCAATGGGTGAAGATATGAGCCTGACGAAAGATCCCTAAATTCATTACAAGTGGGTGAAATGTGGCATTTTTGAGGTCATACAGATGCACAATCGAAAAAAATGAGCCTTTTTTATGCCTAAAGTGGGAGTATTATCAATTTTTCTTTCTTTGATCAATTAGACCACGTAGAATGTGGTTTGAATATTGGCTATTTTCTTGATGGGTTCAGGCTTCTGGGATATAAGGTGCTCTTCTATCAATATTACCAACAAAAACAGGCAAATCAGTATGCCCTAATTGTTGCCGGATGGCCATGTTTTCTCCTAAGTGATACCAGTAATGATAAATAGTCCTTAAGAGCAGGTTGCCAAACATGTATTTGATTTCCTTGCCCTGACTGATAATCGGTGAGCTGAGTTTTTCCGTGGTGAGTTCATCGAGCCAGGGGTCAACAGTTTCTGTTATTATTTGCCAGGCTTCTAAAACATCTTTTATTGCAGGTGTACTTGCTGGGGCTCCGTAGGAAAAATCTTTATCAATGTCAGGAAAAAGAATTTTTCCCATCCCGTAGTACATAAAATAGCGTTGTTCCTGCCAGGCAAGATGCCCAACATTCCAACTAATGCAATTCATGGGAAGAATTCGGATTTCAGCATCCGTTTGATTGACTGTTTTGATCGCTCGGTGAAATTCACTTCGCGTGAAACGTAATTGGGTAACGAGTGGATGTGGCATGAAAACCTCAAATTTAATAATGGATTGTGTTGATTATAACGTGATCATCCCATAAATCGTGAATCATTCTTCCTAGCTTGCTGTTCGTCTATACGATCATCCAGCTGAATCGTAAGCAATTCTGATCCAGTTTACTAATTCAGGATCGACCTCATTTTCTCCTGTTAACCAGACTTTGAATTGGCACATTCCACCAGGAGGTTGCTCAACCAAGCGTTCCGTTGCTGAAACATTTTTTATATTGAGACCAATTTCCAAACGACCCTTTGTCCCTGGCCCCACCATGGCAAATTGTTTTTTCCTTCGGAGGCTCAGATATGTCTTTTTCGGTGATATTTCAAATTCTCCCAATGTCTGGATGGCTTGCATTACTTTGTGATGAATGGGAATTAAAGATTGTTTTGCTCCGGTATAAATTTCACTGATACCATCAACTGTTTGACTGTCTGGTTCTTTAGCAGGTTCCAGAGACTTCTTATAAGCATGGGCTAGCGTATTAGCATCGCCAAAACCAATGTTGAATTCTGTTTTTAATAAATCACGAATTTCTGCGTGTTTGGTCAGACCACTCTTGGTAATAAATTGGTAAAGTTCATCCAGATTTTTACCTGTTTTTTTCTGAATATTGGATAATTGAGTCTCAAAAGCTTTTTCAATTGCATCCATTTTTACTCTCCTCCACCACCACAAATAATTTGGTCTACACAATACGAAAAATTATAGTGGATTTCAAGCGCTTGTAATGTGATCATTTAAACCAAATTAACCTGATCATGATATATCAGGTTAATTAATAAAATTTTTTAATTAATCTTACAGATTCTTAAGGGCTGTAGCGAGCAACAATAAAGCTAACCCAACCACAACTAACCAGAAAGCAATACCTGAAACGACTGGAATCGTAACCAGTTCACCTAAAACACCCAGAACGCCAAGTATTAAACAAATGATCCAGATTATTTGTTTTGGTGCATTTAATTTCATTTTCTCCTCCTTGAAATATGCATTGCTATATCTGATGATCGTTGAAACTTAATAGGATAACTTTATATCTACAAACAATTATATAACAACTAATAAATCAAACTATTACAATAGGGGAGGGAAAATCAGCTGGAAAATAATGGACGAATTAAAACTTTAGGGTCGCTTGCTTATTAATTATCAAATGGATTCTGGAATAAATTCATTATTATGTGAGTGTCGGAATTATTTACCAAAACAGATACTTCGTCATCTTGTTCTAATCTTGTACTCCCATGTGGGATTATGATTTCACTATTTCGCTTGATGGAAAGGATTAATGAATCACCTGGTAAGATTAAATCCCTGATTCGTCTGCCGGTCAATGTTGGATTTCTCAATGGTAATTCCAGTAAATCTCTTTCATCTGAAGTGGAACTTAATAAATCAAACATACTTGGATTGCGTGCCATCAAAGTTATGATGGTAGATCGAAAGAGAGCAGGTGAGAAAACCTGAATTCCCAGGCGTTTGAAATGATCCAGATTACCCAGCTCGTTAACCAGTGCAATGATGTGTTGTATCCCAGCATTTTGAGATTCTTTTGCAACCTTAAGATTTTTATCATCATCACCACTTAAAATTAAGACTGTATCGATATCTTCTTTGGTGTGATCTTCCGCTTCCATCCCGACCGGCGTAAATCCATCATCTCTGATACTATCCATTTCTGCTGTAGTGGAATAAAAAATATTCACCTTATCACCATGAGCTTTTAATTGGTGAGCGACATTTCTTGCCAGATTGTTTTCCCAACCAAAAATCAATCGGGTAAGATTGCCTGCTTCTTTTGCAGACGGTGGTTGAATTAAATTATATAAAATAGGCATAAGGATCACTGTCAGAACTGCAAAAACGATGATGGCAGCACTGGTAGCTGCTGAAAGCAAACCCAATTGTTCACCAATGACAGCGATGGCGACTTCGATGGAGAGGTGGGTATTTAATAAGAATCCTGCAGCAATCGAGGATCGCCATCCAATTCTTGATTTCAATAATAAGGCAGGGATTAATTTCACCAGGATCGAGATAACCAAAAAAATCGGCAGAAAGATCAAATTTTGTGGGTTGGCTATTAATGCCTGGATATTCAGGTTAGCGCCAGTAACAATGAAGAAAATTGGCACAAACAAACCAAATCCGAAGGCTTCGAGTTTATGGACAAGACCCTCATCCTGTGGAGATTTGAATAAGCTGACCAACATCCCTGCCAGAAATGCACCGAGAATTAATTCCACACCCAGTGATTCTGCCAGGACAACAAAAATCAGGAGAATGACGATAGCACCGCGAACTTTTATTTGAATCGTTGCTTGAGAAAGCTCATCGAATAATCGTACAACTTTAGGGATTCGAAAGAAACGAATTCCAATTCGGGCGATAACCAGAAACAAAATCAGGATTAATAAGATTGA
>DAOUGX010000420.1:0-8393 GCA_034428855.1 Anaerolineaceae bacterium
AGCTGTAAAACATCAACTCTTTGATACCTGGCGAGCCGTTAATGACCTGGTTGGTAAGTATTGTTTCAACCAGGAACATCCACAAATAGCGCAGGCAATTGAATATCTCTTTTCCTGCCAGACTCAGGATGGTGATTTTCGTGGCATCATGGCCAATCAATATGCGACCTATTACACAGGTGCCATCCTGGCGACCATCATCCAGGCTGGCTATCAGCAGGATCCACGCGTTGATAAGTGTTTTCAATGGTTACTTTCCATGCGACAGGATGATGGTGGCTGGTCCATTCCCATGATCACTCACAAATTTGACCGGCGAACACAATATAAATTGCAAACGGAAAACCTTCCTTCAGTGGAACCGGATCGCAGCAAGCCTTTTTCACATAACTGGACCGGCATGGTATTACGGGCATTTGCAGAACATCCGAAATACAGACAAATAGATGAGATTAAGCTTGCAACTGAGCTATTGAAATCCAGATTCTTCCAGGCGGATGTATATTCATCGTTACAGGATGCACGTTATTGGTTGCGCTTTGAATATCCCTTCTGGTGGAACAATCTGGTATCCGCCATGGACATCATGGTCAAAATGGGAATGACACTTCACGATCCTCAGATTGACCACGCCATCAACTGGCTGATTGAGCACCAACAACCGGATGGTCTCTGGAAAGTGAACTATTATTCTGAGGTTCCAGAAAAATCAAATAATCAGATAATCGAACGAAAATTATGGGTCAGTCTGGCTATTTGCAGAATATTCAAAGACCTTGAAGAGTAACATTGGTTTGATAGAAACTCTGAATTTGTTGAAACCCAGTCATTGAACAATACTTTCTCAAGAAGGGAACTTTCGCCAAAAATGAGCATTAATCAACATAATTTGTACGACTTCGACAATCACATCGCTGAAATTTATGACATGCAGGAGAATAACACTCAGGATGTCGAATTTTTAAGGATTCTTCTGCGAGGAAAAAAGAAGTTAGACATTCTGGAACCATTTTGTGGAACCGGACGCTTTGTTATTCCGCTGGCACTTGATGGTCATTCCATTTTGGGTATCGATCAATCACAGACCATGTTGCAGCTGGCACAAAAAAAGATCAAAGCCTTGCCGGATGATGTACAGAAAAGAATTCATCTGCAATGTGCAGATGTTACCGTGGAGACCTGGCCAACCGGGTATGATCTGGTAATTCTTGGCTTTAATTGTTTTTATGAGTTGGCAAGCGCAGAAGAACAGGAATATTGCATATGGCAGGCATCCAGGGCTTGTAAACCGGGCGGATTCCTTTATGTGGATAATGATCACATGGAAGGCGAACTGGATGCCGCCTGGCAGGATATGGATCACAAGTATGTGTATTTATCCGGGACATGTGAGGATGGATATCAGGTCAAAAACACACGAAAGACCGTCTGGTTTGATGTTCAACAACGACTTGCCCGGTTTGAACGCAGATATCAGATCACATCTCCAGCAGGAATTACCACCGAGTATCAATTTACTCAGCAAAAACATCCTGTCAGTAAAGTGGAAGTTCAAACCTGGCTGGAAAAATATGGATTTGAAGTTTTGGGGTTGCATGGTGATCATTTGGCAAACCCTTACAACGATCATTCATTGAAAGCCATCTTCTGGGCGAGAAAACGATAATGACATATTATTGAATGGTTATACGGAAATTTTCACGCAACACCCGGTTCGCTACAATGATTGCATGGATCAGGAGGTCAGAGGATGGAAATGAGATCTAAACGAAGTTTATCCGGTTGTCTTATCTGGATTATTGCATTTTTGTTGGTGAGCGGATGTTTGGTACCGGTTAGTTTGTTTGTTTCCGGGATGAGTACTTTTTTCTCGGAAGACCTGATCGCCCCCACACTGGGTCCCTATTTGTGCCCGGTTAATACGAATGCTGAGATAATCACATATGATTCAACGATCATAGATCAGGATGGATTTACACGAGCATCAACAAGTTATGAGATGATCTGTAAAAGTCCGGATGGGATCACCGTAGATAACCTGGGTGGAAGTTACGCACTGATCTGGAGTGGAATATTCGTTGTCGTAAGTGTATTACTGGCAGCAATTTTTTCAATTGTCCTGACTCTGATCATTTTACGATTGTTCAGGAACAAAACACCGCAAACCAGCCAAACACCACCGCTGGTAAAAATACAGTAATCGAAGCTAGATGTCCATCTTTAATAATTAATTACAAAATAACTTTCCAAATGAATACAATCACAAATGAACTCTTAGACAAAGCCTGTCCATCCATCCGTTATCGAATGCGTTCCGAAATTCTCGGAGAAGCTGCCAGTTCACCCGGGATGAAACAAATCCAAAATGAAATTCTAAAGGATGCTTGGGTACAAAAAGTGATTCAATGGCAACAAGCAGATGGCTGGATTGGCAGAGATTTCCATGGGGAAAACAGCATGGAAACAGGGATTCGGGTTTTGTGTGAAAAAGGGGTTGAAAAAACTCATCCTGTTATAGCGAAAGCTATGAAAGTATTATCGACGAAAGATGAAAGGTTGAATCGGGGGATCGGTAAAGCAGGGATAGCATTGGATGAACAGAACCTGGGAGGAACTCAAATCATTCAGGCTACGGTTTTTGCCTATGCAGGTATCGAGAATTCAGTATTCGTTCAGGATCAGATTCAAAAAGCAGTAGATAGTTTTCAAACCCTGGCGGGCACACAATCGATTCAAGAACTGATCACTACCCACAAAGGAAAAATGGTTTTTAAGCCAGGAATCGTCTGGCCATCCATTTACCACTTGCGATTATTGGCTTTTACACAATCCTGGAGAACCAGAGAAAATCTTGTGAAAATCGCCGAGGGGATACGCCAGTTTGTCAACCTGTCTCCCATCCCCTATATCTTGTTAAAATACAAATCTCAACTGGTGGCTCCCGCATCATTTTGTATGCTTGATTTTAATCCCGACATGGATAGTATGGACAATGTAGGCTGGATGATGTGGTTTCATCGTATGGAAATACTTGCCAGAATAGGGATTTGTCACACCATTCCAGAACTAAAGAACCAAATCACCAGGTTGCAGGAAATTTTATCCAATCATCAAGGTAGGTTTCCAATCAAGCTTAACCATTATTATTTTAGAAAATGGAGTCCTTACAGTGGATTAATGCTGGAAACCGACTGGAAAAATTCTGACCGAAGAATTTACGATCTTACATTCAGAAGTTTGTTGATAATCCATTATTTCAACAAGTACCTGTAATCCAGATTTATTTTTTGGTTGCACCCATGATGATGCCCAACACCAAAGACCACAAAGCTGCCAGCCCGATCTGCAAATCTGCTGGCAAAAGAAATGTAATGGTGTGTGCTGGAATCCAGAACCAGATCAGCGTTTTCCAGGCTTTGGTGATGCCATGAAAGCCTTTCTGCCCGAGAATGAGATTATCTTCCACGCGATGAAATGCCATCATTTGCGGTCCAAAAAACACATTGGTGAAGACTGAAACCGTGAACGCCTTCCCCAAACCAGCACCAAGGAAAGAAGGTAACAATTGATGATCCAGAAGTGCCTGCGTAAAGCCTTTCATTCCAGCAAATCCGTACTTGATTACAATTCCAAGTACTGCCCAGGCAATCATTTTTCCCATCAATTGAAGCCAACTACAGGGAATGGCAAATCTTTTCTTTTGAATGCTGAAGGAGATAATTTCTCCCAATGTGCCCAGAATCGCAAATTGAAGCGCTGCGGAAAGCATGGGGTTTAGGGTGACCCAATCTAAATAAACCTGCATGGTTGAACCTCTTTGTTTTTTGAATGGCTTATCTTATCAACCGCACATCCGGATGTCAAGAAAAATCGGAGAGCTTAAAGCTCTCCGATTAATTTGTAGAATATTGCTTTTTATAGCGAATTCTGAATAAGGTCTTCCACAATGATGGACGAAGAAAGTACACCGGGTAAACCTGCCCCTGGATGAGTGCCTGCACCGACAAAGTACAGGTTATCAAAATCCTCCGAGCGATTGTGCGGCCGAAACCAGGCTGACTGGGTTAACACAGGCTGGAAAGAGAATGCTGCACCCAGATACGAATTGAGTTCTCCTTCAAAGTGGAGTGGATCGATCCAATGTTCAGCAATGAGATTGGTCTGCAAATCTGGCAGATAATTTTCTTCCAAAAAATTTACGATTTTATCCCGGAAAGGTTTGGCCATACTTCGCCAATCGATCCTGGATTTCTGATTGGGAGCCGGCGCTAACACGTAGAATCCTTCACAGCCTTCTGGTGCTGTGGATGGGTCCGTTATGGTAGGCATATGCAGATAGAGTGAAAAATCATCCGCCAATAACTTTTTATTGAAAATATCGTCCAGCAGACCCTTATAGCGTGGTCCCAGAATAATATTGTGGTGTGCCAGTCGGCTATCCGCATAGCGTTTCTTTGTTCCAAAATAATAGACAAATAAGGACATACTGTATTTCATGCTCTTTAATCGCCAGTCTTTATTCTTTTTGCGATATTCTGCAGGAATCATCTTCATGTAGGTATTGGCTACATCAGCATTCGAAATCACTATATCAAAGGGATGGAAGACCTTATCCTGCGTGTACAAACCGGTAATTTTGCGACTCTCGACTCCTAAAGATGCAATCGGTTGGCTGAGGTGCAGTTTTCCACCCAATTCCTCAAACAATTTCACCATGGCGTCCACAATCGCTCCGGTTCCGCCAATAGCATAATGCACACCCCACTCACGTTCCAGATAATGGATCATGGCATAAATGCTGGCAGTATCGTATGGATTACCACCCACCAACAGGGGATGGAAGGAGAAGATTTGCCTTAAAAATTCATGTTTTATAAATTGAGAAACATAAGCGTAAACACTCTTGTATGATTGAAGTTTGATCAAATCAGGAGCAACTTTAAGCATGTCGCCAATTCTGAGAAATGGTTTATCAGCTAATTCAACAAAACCTTTATCAAAGATCGGTTTTGTGGTTGCAAGGAAACGTAAATATCCTTGCTTGTCCTCTGGGCTAATCTTCTCAATTTGACCCAGGGTAAAATCCAGATCTGCGTTATAGTCAAACTGGATGCCATCCGAATTGAAAATACGGTAAAACGGAGACACCGGTACAAATTTCACGTAATCTTCGCGGTTGCGTCCAGCGGTTTTCCAGATATCGTCAAACATAAAGGGGGCTGTGATAACCGTTGGTCCCCCATCAAATTTAAATCCATTTTTCTCATAAACATATGCACGTCCACCTGGTTTGTCTCTGCTCTCAAAAATCTCCACCCGGTGACCATGTGCTGCCAGTCGAATGGCTGCACCTAATCCTCCAAAACCACTTCCAATAATAGCTATATGTTTCATGCTCATAACAAAAAAATCTCCCTGAACATTTTAGTCAATAATCTACAAACATTGTACAATGCTTATAAATTTTTGCAAAAGAATTTGTATAATCTGAAACATGGAAAAATTTGATTTCATCATTGTAGGCGGGGGAGGTGCTGGTCTTGGTTTAGCACTCACATTATTGGAAAGTAAATTCAAAAATCATTCCATACTGATCATAGATAAAGACAGCAAACAAAAAGATGACCGCACCTGGTGCTTTTGGGGAGATGAAAACACACCATTCACCTCCATCGCCCGCTATTCATGGACAAATTTGACCGTCCGGAGTGAAACATTTCGAAGAGAATTTGATCTTCTGCGGGAAGGACACGCTGGATGGAAGTATTGGATGATCAGTGGTCTGGACTTTTACAATCATGCCAGGCAACAATTCCAAAAATATCCGAATGTGAAAGTTATGCTTGGTGAAGTTGAAAAGATCGTTGATGGAGAAAACCAGGCCAGTGTTTGGGTTAAAGGTGAAAAATATCAAGGTAGTTGGGTATTCAACAGCACTTTACAACCTGGTGAAATAAAAATTGACCCACAAAAACAACACAATTTAAAGCAACATTTCCTGGGCTGGCGTATCAAGACGCAAGAGCCGGTTTTCAACCCGGAAAAAATGACGTTATTCGACTTTGATACCCCGCAAGAGGATACATTACGATTCTTTTATATCCTGCCTTTTTCCGAAACCGAAGCAATGATTGAATACACCATATTCTCCGAAGCCTTACTCACACCAAAGGAATACGCAGCAGCTATTAAGGTATATATTGAAAAAAACCTTAAGGTTGAGAATTATTTAATTCTAACTCAGGAAAACGGGGTAATTCCGATGACTGATTACCCGTTCCAACGCAAAGCCGGACAACGAATCATGAATATTGGAACTCGTGGCGGACTGGTAAAACCCTCATCCGGGTATGCCTTTAAACGGATGCAACGAGATGCGCAAGCGATCGTGAATGCACTGGAACAATTTGACGATCCATTCAGAATTCGTACAGCACCTGCACGCTACCATTTTTATGATGTCCTGTTACTGCAGATCCTGTTCCGGCAGGGTGGCAAGATGAAAAATATTTTCAGCAAACTCTTTCAGAATAATCCAATCATGCGTGTATTTCGTTTCCTGGATGAAGATGCCCGTTTACAGGAAGATGTTTCTCTTATCACATCGCTACCCCCATTCCCATTTCTGAGAGCATTGTTCAGAGTGTATCTTCTAAAGAAAATCTGATTACCTTTTAACAACCTGCATATGTAATCCAGCATGTGGGCGTAAAGTAACGAGTGCATCCACCTTTACATTTAGATCTGGTTGCAACCGAAGGCTAAATTTTTGATAAATGGTAGCCAGCACGAGAGGTCCTTCTATCAGAGCAAAATGATTACCAATACATAAACGTGGTCCGCCTCCAAAAGGTAAATAAGCAAATTTTGGACGATCGGTAGATTCATCCTGAATGAAGCGATCCGGATCAAAAATAAGGGGATTTTTCCAAAATTTTCCATTTTTATGAACATTGGTAATACTGACTACCATCAACGAGCCGGCTGGAATCTTTACCCCGTTGATTTCATCATCATGGACAGCTTTTCGGGTAACCAGCCAGGCAGGTGGATAAAGGCGCAAAGCCTCATCAAAAACTCGGCGCGTAAAATCCAGGTTTGGTAATTCTTCGACAGTAGGACTCCTGCCCTGTAAAACCTGATTAATCTCCTGCTGTAATTGACTCTCAACCTGCGGATTACTGGCTATTAAATAACACGCCCAGGTCAGAGCACTGGCAACGGTTTCGTGCCCAGCAATCAAAATGGTAATCACCTCATCCCGCACCTGTTGATCGCTCATAGTCTGCCCGTTGTCATCGGTGGAATATAGCATTACATCCAGCAAGGATTTAGCATCCATCGTACCATCATTTTTACTGCGATGATGATTGATGATCTCCTTAACTGCCTTGTCCAGGGTGTCCATCGCCTGTTTAAACTTCCGTCTCCGAGGTGTCTTAATAAATGCTGGCAAAATATCCGGGGATTTAAAGGAGTGCACCACATGATCCAATGCGACCAGGACAGCTGATGTGAGGATTGGCGCTTCTGTTCGTAAATCCACTCCCAACAGGGCTTTACCCAGGATCTCCAATGCCAAGGCCATCATCTCCCGATCAACATCTATCGTCTGTCCTGCCTGCCATTCTCCGACTTTTCGGATAGCTGCATCAGTCATCAAGTCACCAAATCCATCAATGCGTTTTCGATGGAAAGCTGGTTGCATTCGACGGCGTTGTTGCAGCCAAAGTTCCCCATCACTGGTCAACAAACCCCGACCGGTAACTTTTGAAAGGCCATTATATTGAAATGTATCTTTGGTATAGTTTTTATTATTGTCCTGTAGAATATGTTGAACATAAGCAGGATGACTGAGTACAAATGCGTTCAGTGGGCCTACTCTAAAATGGATTAGATCACCATATTGTTTGGCAGCATTTTCAAGGAATCCAAGTGTATCATCGCGTAATTTTGGCAAGGAGGAAAGTAATTTAAGAATTCCTGGGTTCTTAAAATTTGGAAACTCAGATTGATCTACCGAATTCGATTTCATAGGCAACCTTTAGCATTGGTAACAGAATTTCTATCATTTTATAACAACTGACTTTCTTTCACCAATTTCTACTCATTATTGATTAAACAAAGTTTGGGTACTCAGGTACTCCTTTCGTTGTGAGAGAAAAGATAAAAACTCTTCGACATCCTGGTCATATGCATCCAGATCAACCAGGTTCCTCTCTTCATTAACTGAATGAATTAAGTCGGAATATTGATTCACCCAGGTAACCATATCATTTTCCTGAAAGACCTGTTCGTATACAAACTTGAGCTTTTCATTATAAAGTGCGTGAAAGTTTGAATTGTTTAGAAATCGCGAAATTAACACATTCTCACCCCCACCCATTCCACCC
>DAOUGX010000421.1:0-2955 GCA_034428855.1 Anaerolineaceae bacterium
GTCATATTGGCAAAAGCTTCCAGATTACTTAGCCGAAAAAGTCGGGATTGCATTTGTTGAGTCACTTTTGTTTGTCGGCAAACACAGACTTGCATACGACCAAAATCGGGATGTGTAATAGGTACATCCTGGCGAACCCAACCGATTCCACCACAAAATTCGCATTCCGGATCACCCAACGAATTTTGGTTATTCTGTTTTGAAGAATTGTCCAAATTCTCCATCGAGGAATCTTTGTGCATCTTCTTGAGTGTCTCGTCTATCTTTTTCATCACGTCCTCTTTCTTTCCAGGATGCCAGAATGGCTTCAATATATCGCCAGCGGCGCACATTATTTTCAACCGCGATTCTTATTGCTTGTTCAATCCAGGCCATTGGATAAGTTTGTTCTGCTTCCTGCAGAATTTCTGCAATCATTGGTGTTAATGGTCCGATATTCGCTTCATACAGCTTAAATATATTGGGTCGAATGGTATGGCGTGAAGGTATTGGCTGTTCATCAACATTCCATGATCCTGCCAACAAAGCTTTGAGAGCTGCTCTTCCCCGTGGAGAATTAATAAAGAAGACTGTCTCCTCCAGGGGTTGATTTTCTTCACTACCTTTTAATAACGTGTTTCTTTCAAGTGCCTGGATTAATCCTGCATTCAATTGATTAATTGCATCGTTTTTGTCGGTTCCCAAACCAGATAAGAAGACTTCATCGCTGAGGAAATCCTGATATCGAATGAATTTGATTTTTCCTTCCTGCCTTTCCAGGAACCAGATGGCGTACAAAGTGACTTTTAACTCGTATAGATTGTCTATCAAAGGTAATAGATTGACAAAAAATTCTGCTGGAATGGAAGTCATTTGACCTCCATCGCTTTTCGAAAAACCCGAAAAAGACTTCATGCTATCTCTTCTTGAAAGGTACTTGTTCAGATTTTGCAGCGTTTTCGAATCGAGCCAGATTATTTAAAAATACCAGTTCGATTCCGGGATGGGTCGGACCATTACGATGTTTTGCTATGATGATTTCAGCGATATTCTGCCGTGGGTTGTCAGGTTCCTTATCGTCTGGCCGGTGGATGAACATGACAATGTCTGAGTCTTGCTCAAGACTCCCAGACTCGCGTAAGTCAGAAAGTACCGGGCGTTTGTCTGCACGTTGTTCGACAGCACGGGAAAGTTGTGCACCGACCAGAACGGGGACATTTAGTTCACGAGCTAATACTTTTAAATTACGGGATATGTAAGATACTTCCTGTACACGGTTCTCGGTTCGCGCATCACCAGCCATTAATTGTAAATAATCCACAATGATCAAATCGAGTTGATGTTCCATATGTAAACGGCGGCATTTGGTGCGTAGAGATAAAGGAGTAATTGCTGGGGTATCATCCAGCCAGATATGTGTATTGCTCAGGACTTCAATGGCTGCATTGAATTTTTCCCATTCATCATCGTAAAGTTGGCCAGTTCGTAGCCGCTGTGTATCAATGCCGGTTTCCTGTGCAATCAATCTTTGAATTAATTGTTCATTGGACATTTCCAATGAAAATACGGCCACATGTTTTCGATGCTTTTGGGCAGCATTTTTTGCCACTGATAACATAAATCCAGTTTTACCCATACCAGGACGACCGGCAATTATCAAGAGGTCAGATTTTTGTAATCCGCCCAGGATTTTATCCAGATCGATCAATCCGGTTGGAACTCCAAAAATTTCATCCGGTCTTTGTGAGAGTTGGTCGATACGATCGTAATAACTTCCGAGTACATTCTGGATGGGCTGTAAATCATATACGATTCGCTTTTCGCTTAATCCAAATACTGCTTTTTCTGCTTCATCCAGAAGGGTGTTGACTGATTTTCCACGATCATATGCCTGTTTAGCAAGGTGATTGGCTGCTTCCAGCATTTTCCTGCGCATCGAATTTTCTTCCACAATCTCGGCATAGGCTTCCGCATGTAGGGAAGTAGGTGTCTGGTTGATGAGCGTAGCCAGATAGGCGGTGCCTCCCAATTCTTCCAGATGATTTTTCTCATTCAGAGCCGCACTGACAGTGAGTAAATCGATTTTTTGTCTTCGTTCGATCAATGTTGAAAAAGCTTCCCAAACCCAACGATTGCGAATGATATAAAAATCATCTGCCTTGAGTTTTTGAGATAAATCAAAGTATGCTTCCGGGTATATTAGAACAGCTCCTAAAACGGCTTCTTCTGCTTCCCGGTTGTGAGGTTGTTGGGTAGTTAGCGAATTATTGTCATCAGGCGGTAAATAATCCATCTTGAGTTCCAGCTTTCAGAATTTGGATTTATTCTACCAAATAAATTTCACCAGTTTTTAATATAGATCCCCGTGAATGCAAGATATTTGGTTTGAAAAATTTCCATTTAAATTATATAAGCGATCGGGAGGTAAAACAATTGTCTCACCTCCCGAAAATCTCTATCATTTTTATGATTTAATAAAAATTACTTCTCCGGGTCCTCATCGGGTGGGGTTTTATCTTCATCATTATTATCGTCCAGACCATCAATATCTAATGAACCCAGAAAATCCTCAAAAACCGACAATCGTTCTTCGCTTAATTCTTCTTCTGGTAATGGTGATTTGGATGGTGAGGACGGTGGTGGGTTGACCTCGCTTTCCTGGATATCGACTTCTGGGATGATACCAGCAGATTTCATTACATCTTCAGACACCAGAATTTTCGCATGCGTGCGGGCTGCCATTGCCAATGCATCAGAAGGTCGTGAGTCAATTTCGATCACTTCTCCATTGATTTCAACAATCAAATTTCCATAAAATACATCATCTTTTAAGGAAAGCACTTCAACCCGCAATAAACGTGCATTCATTTGATTGAAAATATTTTTGATTAAGTCATGGGTTTGAGGTCGAGAGACTTCAATCTCTTGCAAGGCAATCGTGATAGATTCAGCTTCGTAAGGACCAATCCAGATTGG
>DAOUGX010000422.1:0-2554 GCA_034428855.1 Anaerolineaceae bacterium
ACCTTAATTTCAACAAATTAAACAAACTCAAGAAAACGGACCCTGAGGCCTTTTATTACTATTTCAAAGCGCTTGATTTGTTAAAGCTTTGTGAAGCAAAGAAATAAATTATCTGATAAACCAAGGTCAACCTCAATTATCCACTACGGTATAATTAATGAGTTGATTTGGAAAAATAAAAGGAGCTCACCATGCCGCTCAGGATTTTAGTTGGAACTCAATGGGGGGATGAAGGCAAAGGTCGGATAGTCGATCTTTTATCGGCGCAATCTGATATCGTCGCACGCTATAATGGCGGTGATAATGCCGGTCATACGGTTACTGTTGATACGAACACCTTTAAATTACACCTGATCCCTTCCGGAATCATTCATGCGCACACCCTGGGCATCCTGGGAAATGGCTTGGTGATCAATCCGAAGTCATTAATTTCTGAAATGGAAATGTTAAAGGATTCGGGTGTGGAGATCACACCAGATCGACTGAAAATCAGTTTTGCAGCCCACCTGATCACGCCCGGTCATATTGCTCTGGATAAGGCTCGTGAAGCCACGCTGGGAAAAGGACAGATCGGCACCACGGGGCGTGGTATTGGCCCAGCATACACCGATAAAGTCAGCCGTAAAGGCTTGCGAATGGTGGATATGCTCGACCTTGCGCTATTTGAAGAAAAAATCCGTCTGCATTTACAGAAGGTCAATTACGACTTATCTTTTTATTACCAAATGGCTCCGCTAAAGGAAAATCCAATCGTGCGTGATTACCTGGATTATGCTCAAGTATTAAAAGAATATATTGTTGATACGGGTGCACTACTGGATAATGCCTTGCACGAAGGCAAACTGGTACTAGCCGAAGGAGCGCAGGGTATGCTATTGGATATTGATCATGGCAGTTATCCGTTTGTTACCAGTTCGAATGTGACTGCTACAGGCGTTTTTAGTGGATTGGGGATTGGAATTTGCCCGGTGGAAAAAGTGATCGGCGCGACCAAGGCTTTCCAATCGCGCGTTGGTGCGGGTCCATTCCCCACCGAGGTGGAAGGAGAAATGGCGATCCGTTTGAGGGGTACTGGTGCGAAACCCTGGGATGAATTTGGCACCACCACGGGCAGACCCAGAAGAGTCGGCTGGCTGGATGGCGTTTTACTGCGTTATGCCCGTCGTATAAACGGGTTGACGGACCTGGTTTTGACCAAAATGGATGTACTCAGTGGGCTCTCCGAAATCAAAGTATGTACTGCATACCAGGATCAACAGGGTGAAACGTATACAATGCCCCCTTTGGGAATTACTCAACTCGAGCAATTCACACCTGTCTATGAGACATTGCCAGGTTGGCAGGAAGATCTGACACAGGCAAGAAATTGGGAAGATTTACCAGAGAATGCGCAACGTTACATCCGGTTTGTGGAAAAAGTCAGTGGCGTACAGGTGCTGATGGCATCCGTAGGCCCAGAACGATCGCAGGTGGTGGAAGTACCGGCGTGAGGCGAAGGTTCCTGTTTGCAACCGCCGTAAGCTTAATGGGGTTACTTTCCGCTTGTCTCGCTCCCGTAGCAGAACCGACCCCTTTACCTCCAACCGCTACCAGCACGATAACCCCTACCATCACAGCCACCATTGACTGGTTCCCAGCCACAGCAACCCCAACATTGCGTCCGACCCAGCCAGTGGAACCCACGCCGGAAATGAGACCTGGTATTGGACAGGTGCTCATTAATGATCTGTTTGGTTCGCAAGGTGAATGGCAGGTGGGGAATTTTAGTGCTGGAAATATAACCCTGACAGGAAACAGGCTGACACTGGCTGTTCAGCAATCCAAAGCGAACTTACTGAGTCTGGAAACGAAAAATGTGCTGCGTGATTTTAACCTTGAAACGAAGGTCAATATCAGTCTTTGTAAGAATGAAGATGTATATGGGCTGGTGGTGAGGGCAATATCGGAATATAACTATTATCGTTTTTTGGTGAATTGTCAGGGGTTTGCTCGAGCTGAACGCGTGCGTGATGGCGCTACCACTTTAATGCAGGACTGGACACCCACCGGGTTACCACCAGGTGCACCTCAGGAAGTCAATTTAGGTGTATGGGCAGTTGGCAGTGAGATGCGCCTTTTCGTCAATAATGCGTTTATCTTCAGTGTCAAAGATCCGGTTTTCACAGAAGGGACAACAGGTCTCTTTTCCCGAGCCTCCGGGGATAGCCCGGTAACCATCAGTTATTCGGAGATGGTGATCAATTCTGTTGAGAATTAAGTATTACGGGGTGTTGAATTGCGCACACGGATCTGCGATAGGTGTTGGCGCAGGGGGTAGATCCACAACGGCCAGGCTTTTAGAGAGGTCCTGTACAAATTGTTGTGCGGGTAAATCAAAATAGAGATTGGCTGCACTGGTTGAAGTTAATTGCAAACGGTAACCTTCAACCTGCTGGATTCGTAGAGCTCCCTGGGGTTGCGGATCCAGTATCACCTTAAATAATTCCAACCCAGGAATGTGCAGGATTACCAACCCCTTTTGGGTGTCATCCAACAGACTGCCAGCATACACTTC
>DAOUGX010000423.1:0-6993 GCA_034428855.1 Anaerolineaceae bacterium
ATTAACTCCATTTAGGATATTCCGGTGATTTTGATACCAGCATCATGGATTCCAAATTGCTTATTAATCCCAATCAGGATTGATGTTAAACCTTCCACGACAACTGAATTCTCAATAGGTCCAGCATCAATACCAACCAAACCTGCTTCTTGGATTAATTTAATGACGAATTCTCTGGAAGCCTTGCTATCTCCAGCAACCAATACATCGCAAGCCACTTCTCCATCTTCTAATAAATGTTCATAAGAAATGTTTTGGAAGGCTGCAACCACACTAGTATTTTCTCCCAGGACCTCTTTGGCTTCTAACGTTGCACTTCCAGCTGGAGGCATCTGAACTTTAGTTACCTTTGGGGGAACCAAAGGAACTGTCACATCAATTACAATTTTTCCCTGGCATGCTTCTTTTATATATTCACACATCGCTTTATGGGCACTGTATGGTACAGTAAGTACGATCAATTCAGCTTCTTTCGCAGCTTCTAGATTCTCTTTCCCAACAATTTTTTTAGAGTTTCCCAATAACTCCTCTAATTTCTGGGCAGCTTCCAAAGCTTTACTTTCCTGCCGGGAACCAATTGTTATCTCATGTCCTGATTTTGCCCACCGATAACCAATTCCCATACCTTCTTTTCCAGTACCACCTAAAATTGCGATTTTCATAATGTGTCCATCCTTTAATTAAAATTGTTTGTTGTATCTTTCCCATACTGATTTATGTAAATCAAAAGCTTCGTTGAAAATTTTCTTTTCATCAAGATTAACAAGTTCTCGATTTCTCATTAGAATTTTTCCGGCAATCATCGTCATCGTTACCATGCTATGATGCATTCCAAACAATATGTGCCAGGGCAAATTTCCTGAATTTAATTCTGTAAAAGGAAGATAATCAACAAAAATTATATCAGCTTGAGCACCAGGTTTGAGAGTTCCTATTGGCAAATTAAATTGTTGTGATGCTAAAGCTGAGTTTTGATTAATTGCCATCTCCACAATATCGTAACCACCCATTCGTCGTGGATCAAGATTTACTAATTTATGAACCAAATATGTAGTTTTCCATTCATCCCACATGGTATTGGAAAAACCATCATTTCCTAAACAGACCTTCACACCAGCCCGCATCATTGATTCCATGTTCCCAATACCCACTGCGTTATTCATATTAGACCTCGGTTGATGTGCAACCCAGGATCGCGTTTTTGCTAAAACATCAATTTCTTTTGCATCAACATGAACAGCATGTGCAACTATCGATTTGTCATTTAATAAATTGTGTTTCAATAAACGATCCACTACACGCAGTCCTGATTTTTTCAAACTATCATATTCATCTACTATATGTTCTGCAGCATGAACATGGAAACCAGTTCCTGAAGGTGCACTGGAATAAGATTTTTCCAAGGTTTTGTCAGAAAGAGTTAAGCTGGCATGTAATCCAAAAGTAGCAGATAACCTTCCATCAAGATTGTCCCCTTGATTAATTCGCTTGAGAAACCGGACATTTTCGTTAATCCCTTGATCTGCTTTTTCAAAGCCATCTCGATCAGTGACTTCATAACATAATGATGCACGAATACCCGATCGATCGACCACGTCCGCTATAACATCAAGAGAATCTGGTATAGCATTCGGAGAAGCATGGTGATCGAAAACACAGGTTGTTCCATGTTTTATCGCTTCAATGATGCAAACCCAAGCTGAAGCAGCAACACTCTTTTCATCTAACGCTTTATCTAAAGACCACCAAAGGTTACTCAAAATTTCAGGAAACGAAGCAGCAGGGTCTCCTGGAATTGCTAATCCACGCGAGTAAGCACCATAAAAATGGGTATGGGCACAAATTAAACCTGGCATAATGTATTGACCATTGGCATCTAAGATTTCCTCACCTGGATTTTCTTTTAGCAGATTTCCTTTGGTATCAATACTAGTTATTTTATTTCCTTTTATTAATATGGCTTTATCTTCAAAAATCTCATTCGGTTGCGACCAGGAAACTATCTTTCCATTTGTAATAATCATACTTTCTCCTTTTATTACGAATTTTGTCTAATCTCGGTTCAGGTTTTGATTTACCATTATGTGGAATTACTTTATAATCAGGTTCGAATTATTTCTAAGGAGCGAATAAAAATGCCTGTCAGAACAGAAGCTATTCAATATAGTAAGAAATATTTTGAATTTTATCAAGAAATTTTACAGGATTTCATAAAAATACCATCTATTTCCACTGATCCAAATCGAAAATCTGATATGTTAGCAGCAGCTAATTATATAAAAGGAATTCTAAATCAATTTGGAATTGAGGATGTAAGAATTTTAGAAACGAATGGACATCCAGTTTTGTTTGCTGAAAAAAAATCCGGTAGAAATGAAGCGTCAACTGTTTTGATTTATGGTCACTATGATGTGCAACCTACTGATCCTATTGAATTATGGCAATCAGAGCCATTTACCGCAACCATTCATGGGGATCGACTTTTTGGTCGTGGTTCTTCTGATATGAAAGGTCAAATAATTGCCTGTCTGGCTGCATATCATGCGATCAGTTCCACAGGGCAAATTCCGGTAAATTTTAAATTTATAATCGAGGGTGAGGAGGAAATTGGTTCCCCAAATCTGGCTGATTTTTTGATGAAACATAAAGATTTACTTCAATGTGACGTCATATTAAATCCTGACGCAGGAATGATTTCTCCAGATAGTCCTACAATTGTGTACGGATTAAGAGGACTTACATATTTTGAACTAAATATTTTTGGTCCCGACCACGATCTCCATTCAGGCATGTTTGGTGGTGTAATTCATAATCCTGCTATTGTGCTCTCAGAATTAATTACAAAAATGCATGATGAAAATTGGAAGGTGACGTTACCTGGCTTTTATGATGATGTTCTTCCTTTGACAGAAGAAGAAAGAGATCAATTACTTCGACTACCAATTTCGGACGAGGATTTAAAAAGGCAGACAGGTGCCCCTGAATTATGGGGAGAAAAAGGATTTAACCCAATCGAACGTTTAGGAGCACGACCAACTTTAGATGTAAGTGGTATGCTATCCGGCTTTACTGGTGAAGGATCTAAAACAATTATTCCTTCTTCAGCAATGGCAAAAATTTCAATGCGAACAGTTCCAAATCAAGATCCGAATAAAATTTATCAACAATTGAAAAAATTTATTGAAGATAATGTGCCAACCACAGTTAAGTGGGATCTAAAACAATTCGCTGGTGGTTGGGCCTCAATATCTGACACAAATCATCCCGGAGTAATCGCCCTCTCTGAAGCACTGGAGACAGTTTGGAATACAAAACCTTTGTTCAAGAGAGAGGGAGGATCGATTCCGGTGGTTGCTTCCATGCAAAGGATCCTAAATAGAGATTCTGTGTTAACTGGTTTTGGATTACCAGAAGATAAAATACATTCTCCTAATGAAAGTCTTCATTTACCAACCTGGAGAAAAGGAATCCTTTCGTTAATCCACTTTTTCTACAATTATGCAGGTTTGGAATGAAAACTGAAAAATTAAGATTGCCTACTTATGGCGGACAGGCTTTAATTGAAGGCGTCCTGATGCGGGGTACCCGATACTTAGCTGCTGCATATAGAAAACCGGATGGAGAAATCATAGTTGAAACTGAAGAATTAGGAAAGATTTATCAAAGTCCTTTAAAAAAGATACCTTTGTTAAGAGGATTAATAATTCTTTGGGATGCTCTTGGACTAGGGACAAAGTATCTGACTAAATCGGCGAATTATCAGACTGAAAATGAAGAAGAAAAAATTGAAGGTCCCGCTTTATATTTGACTTTGTTTATTTCTTTAGCAGTCGCAATGGGTTTATTTTTCCTGACTCCTGCTTTGATTGGAAAAGCATTGGAACAATGGTTGGGATTTTCACACATTATTCAAAATCTACTTGAAGGAATCATTCGGTTAATTTTTGTTGTTCTTTACATCTGGGGGATCGGAAAAATGTCAGATGTTCGCAGGGTTTTTTCTTACCATGGAGCAGAACATAAAACCATCAATGCCTTTGAAGCAAAAGAGAACCTGGAACCCACAATTGTCAAAAATTATTCACTTCAACACCCACGATGTGGAACTGCTTTTATTTTATATGTTGTATTGATCTCAATAATTTTTTTCACTTTTTTAGGCGACCTAAGTTGGTTGTATTTGATAATTTCCCGCCTTCTGTTAATTCCTGTAATTGCAATGATAGCTTATGAATATATTCGATTTACAGCAGACCACTTAGATAATCCTATCGTATCTTTCCTGGCAAAACCTGGATTGTGGTTACAAAAATTAACTACCAATGAACCAGATGAAAAAATTATCGAAGTAAGCATAGCTGCTTTTAATGCTATGTATAAATTAGAAAATAGCGAAGTTGCATAATTTGAAGTAATTTTATCTACTTAGCTTGACACGAGCATTACTGAAAATATACTTATCTTTATGAAAGTATCAAATTTTTTATACCTGTTGATGTCATGCTTAATCGGATTCCTGGTTGCAGGAGCGGTGCTATTATTAAACCGAAATGATCCTGGAAAACCAATTACGATAATCCCCGCTCCTACACCATTACCCATTCAAGTTTATATTTCTGGGGAAATTGATAAACCTGGTGTTTACGAATTACCGAGTAATAGTAGATTGGAGGATTTGATTATTCTTGCAAATATTCCACTAATGGATGTGAAAAATCTCAATTTGTCTTCAAAACTTTATGATGGCCAGCATATTCAAATTTCAACTTCACCAATTGATAACAAAGGAAAAATTATTGAGACTGATGAAACAGAAAAAATCAACATTAATGAAGCTACTATGGAAGACCTTATTTCGTTACCAGGAATTGGCGAATCAAAAGCAAATGAGATAATCCTGTATAGAGAATCACATGGCTATTTTGATACAATAGAAGATATACTTAACGTTCCTGGAATTGGTGAAGCCATTTTCAATCGGCTCAAGGATATGATAGTTACCAATTCATTAAATTAAAAAGGACGAAAATGAATATTAAAGATCAATTAACTGAAGCATTAAAAAAGGCAATGAAGGAATCCGATAATGATTCTAAAAGAGTCATCAGAATGGCTTTATCAAGTATTAAAAACACTGAAATTGATAAAGGAAAGTTGCTCTCAGATGAAGAAGTAATTTCAATTATTCATAAAGAGATAAAAAGTAGAAATGAAGTAGTTGAAAGTGCAAAATTAAACAATAGACAGGATTTAATTGATGAAGCTGAATTGGATAAAAGAATTTTATTCAGCTTTCTTCCAAAAGGCCTTTCTGAAGATGAAATTGTTGCAATTATCAAAGAATGCATTGTTGAAGTGGATGCCCATTCCGCAGCTGATATGGGGAAGGTAATGAAAGTCGTATTACCAAGAATTTCAGGAAGAGCTCCTGGAAATCAAGTTAGCCAGATTGTGAAAGAACTATTGCAAAATTGACATGGTTAATTCATTTACGAAGAAATTGAAAAAACGAGAGCATTCATTCCTGAAAATCCTTATTTTAGTCATTACAGGAGTGATCGCTTTTGGATCAATTATTTTACCCATTTCTTCCAGACCGACAGCATTTGAACTCACAATTGGAAGTGTCTCAACCCAGGATTTTCAGGCACCCAGAAATTTAACATATGTATCTACTTTTTTAACAAACCAAAGGATAAATTCAATTAAGAATTCAGTTTCTCCTGTTTATCTTAATATTGATCCTGCTATTTCCAGACAACAAATAGACAGATTACGGAAAACTCTCGACTATATTACATTAATCAGAAATGATTCGTTTTCGGATTCAAATCAAAAAATTAATGATTTATCAAATCTTTCTTACACCCAAATTTCTCGAGAAATTGCTTCCAAATTGACAAATTTAGAGGAACAGACCTGGGAATCCATTCAAAGAGAATCTATCTTAGTCCTCGAACAGGTTTTTCGTTCTACGATAAGAGATTATCAGGTTCAAGAAGCAAAACTTCGTGTCCCGACCCTAATAAGTTTCTCATTTTCAGAAGATAATTTAAAAATAATTGACGCACTAGTATCGCCATTCGTAATTCCTAATTCGCTTTTCAGTAAGGACCTGACTGAAGAAGCCATAAACCTGGCTATAGAACAAGTTGAACCAGTTGAGAAAACATATTCCCCAGGTGAAATAATAATTCGAAGAGGTCAAGTTATAGATGAACAAACCTATGAAGCATTGGAAAAATTTAATTTCATTTCTCCTGACAATAAAGATCAGGAATATTTTGCTTCAGGTATATTTGTTTTTCTTCAGATGGTGTTTTTGGGATTATATTTCAATCGACAAAAATCCAATTCTTTTTCTTTAAAAGAAATTCTTATCATTTCAATCGCATTTATTATTTTCTTATTAAGTGCAAAATTCTTAATTCCCAACCGAACAGTCCTACCGTATATTTTCCCATTCGCGGGTTTCACGTTCGCAATTGGAACTCTCTTTGGATTTGAAGCTGCTTTTGTTTTGTCACTATCCTTAAGTTCCATAATTTCTTTTGGGTCATTTGATTTTCAAAGCCTGTTACCCTTTTACCTGATTCCATCCTTATTAGGAAGTCTAATATTAGGTCAAGGAAGAAGAATTTCAGTTTTTTTTAGTGCTGGATTAATCACTGGCATTCTTTCCGCAGGAATAATTTTATCTATAAGATTATTAGATGGATCAACAGATCTTATTGGGATGATCACCCTGACCGGTGCGTCTTTGTTTAATGGAATGGCGTCCGCAAGTTTAGGTCTATTGTTACAATTTTTTGTCGCTCAAATTCTTGGAATAACTACAGCCATTCAACTACTGGAAATCTCCACGCCAGATCATCCTTTGCTTCAATTTATACTAACAAATTCTCCTGGTTCCTATCAACATTCTCTTCAGGTAGCCAATATGGCTGAACAAGCCGCAAAAGACATTGGGGCAGATCAATTATTAACCAGAGT
>DAOUGX010000424.1:0-3770 GCA_034428855.1 Anaerolineaceae bacterium
TCAAAATTTGTTGTATCGGGGTACCTTCGATGGTTTTATTCAAGCTTCGAACGATGATGGGCAAACCTGGCAACAACAAATGAATTTTGGGAGTCATATCCAGGTGGTTAACTTCGAAATTGATAGAAACCGATTATTTGCTACATTAAAACTGGGTAACCATGCATTTCTGGTTGTATCGGAAGATGGAAAAATCTGGAAAACAGTTTGATGATCCATGCTGCCCATACATCATGCTATCACTGGATGCAGGTCGGCACCGGGTTACACCACCAACGAGCAGAATGGTTGCTTTCGCATGTTTACGCTGTGCTTGGGATGTCGGTACCTGCACTCAAGCATGCAAAACGCTGCCAGGAGTTGACCGAAATACATACAGCATTGATGCAGGATTTCGATTTCGCTTATTCTTACGAAGCACTGGCGCGAGCTTATGCATTATCGGGAGTTGTAGATCAGGCTTCGCAATATTTGAACCTTGCAGAAAATAGCGGACTATCAATCCTGGACGAAGAGGATCGCAGGATCTTCCAGGCTGATTTTAATGGTGGTAACTGGTACGGATTAAGGTAAGCAATCGAAAATGACTAAATTTTATTTAGAGAACTGAATTCTTATTTTGGTTATTCTAAATTGCCTTTGGTATTTTTGATTATTTTGTTGTATGATCAGATGTGATGATCACGTTTCCAAACCATCGCCAATGGTTGCGATTACTAACATGCCAATATTCTTTCCAAATTTCGAAGAGTATTATTAATTCCGCTTCATACTATTATAAGACGTGCTTAAATCTACTTTTCGAACTTAATGGTCATTTTCATCCCATCATTAAATCCAGAGTGCTTCCGGTTCTGGCAGTTTATCGAGCCATGTTGGATCAGAATATTGATCAAAAGTCTGCGTTGTACGACCTTGAACAGATATTTATGAAGATGTATTTCACCGTGCAGCTAACTGGTATCCGCCTATTGAATCGATCGCTGCCAAATCCTTTCTTTGTCATCAAACCTTTATTACGAGTAATGATCCGTTTCAGCGACCTCCCGGCAGGTCAGGAGGTCAAACAAACCACAGCAGATTGCTATGCAGTAGATGTGCACCAGTGTTTCATTTTTGATACATTGACGGTTTTAAATGCACCGGAAGTTACAACTATTTTTTGTGCCAGCGATGATAGGCTATCCGAAGCGATGCCAAAGATTGAGTGGCGACGTACCCAAACAATAGCCAGAGGGGGAGAAAAATGTGATTTTTGCTGGTGTAGGAAATAAATTCAAAAGAATTTTAATTTTCGATTGATTTGGTCCGGTCATCCTGTTTGACAATTCTGCACGAAAGGTCAATAATCAACTTAAGGAGGGCTTGCAAATGGAAAAGAAAAAGAATTATACGACGGTGTATTGGATTGTCCTGGTTGTTTTATATTTAATCTCGTTGTATTGGTTGGGTTATGAGCATCTGGTTAACCCGAATATCGAATTTGTGATATTAATAACCAATCTGGCTTTAATTTCAATCCCTCTGATTTTACTGTTTGGCTCGATTGGACTGATTTTAATGGCCTTACAACAAAAAGAAAAAGACGGAAAAATCGGAAAGCAACTTTCCCGTTTTCTCTACTACACACCCCGGATCGCTGGCCTTCTGATGATTATCTTTGTTTCGTTGTTCGCCTTGGACGTCTTTTCCATGGGTGGAAATTTCTGGAAGCAATTAGGTGCATTTCTCATCCATGCAGCCCCAGCCATCCTGTTAGCAATCATTATGATCTTCGCCTGGCGGAAACCGGTGATCGGTTTTGTCCTCTTTGGGATCGTTGCCATTTTCTTCCTGCGTTTTGTTTTGTTCGGTCAGGAATTTGGTGCTGGTAATTTCATGATGTTTGTCGCACCACTGGCGTTGATTTCTGCATTATTCTGGATCAACTGGAAGTGGAAGGATGAGATATCATTGGGGAAGGAATCGTCTACTATTTAATATGGGCTGGTGAAAGTTTTTTAGTGCATTACACTTAGGGATTAATTCACAATTGTTGTAGGGATGAAGGATCGGAGGATGATACTTCTTGTGGAAAATTATGTCAATTCTCCGATCCTTCATCCCTGCTGTTCAATCTAATGAAGCATCCAGGAGGTTGGAATAAAAAGAAGGTGCAACTCACTTTTGGGTACAGGATTCATCATCTGTTTTTGTCTTTCAGTGAATTTTCATTACAATCTACCTGTTACTTTTCTTCTCTTCCTCCGATTTAATAAATAGATTATGACAGATTACAGCAACCTAGAAGATTCACAGCTCATCGCCAACATCCGCCAGGATGCGAAGGCATTTGATACACTTTATCATCGCTATCTTCCCCGCCTGTATCGCTATTGCCTGCAACGAGTAGGGAACGTTCACCAGGCAGAGGATATCAGCGCTCAGGTGTTTTTTGAAGTATTGGAAAAACTGATGAATGGAAAATACAGCGAAACAGGTTCCTTTCCCGCCTGGCTATTTACCATCGCCCGGCGGCGTGTTATCGATGTCTATCGCGAACCCAATTCAGATCCCTTAATAGAAACGGACTCCATTAATCCGAATTTTTCCAATCTGATAGAAGAAAGGGATCAGTATCGTCAATTGATGCATTTGGTAAATGAGTTGGATGAAGAGCGTCAAGAGTTGTTGCGATTGCGTTTTACGGCTGAATTAAGTTTTGATGAGATCGCAAAACTGGATGGACGTAACCCGGCTGCTGTAAAAATGGCCATTTATCGTGCGCTGGATCAAATAAGAATACGCTGGGAGCAATTATATGGAAAGTAATCTAAATCCTATCCCCTATCCGATGGAAGCTAATATTTCAGCTCTCTTCTCCAGCCCCCAACCCCGCAAAGAATTTGTGGATGACCTGTCAATGAAGCTGTATTTCCAATATCTGGAGTTGAAATCAACCCCAATCGTAATAAATCCATCAAAAGAGCGATGGTTTTTGTCCTTGCGAAGAAAATTTCAGGCCCGTCCCATTCTATTGATTCTCAGTATCCTGATAGCCATGCTGGTTCTGACTGGCGTTGTTTACGCAGTTAGCCGCCTGAGTGGTTATATCCCAGGGTTTGGGTTTGCCAATAGCAACCAATCCGTTTATGTCCTGGATGTACCGGTCAAACAGGATGTCGATCAGATAATATTTGAGCTAATTCAAGCAGTCAGCGATGAAAATAAAACCTGGGTAAAAGTCCAGGTGGAAAATCTACCGGAAGAGTCGTATTTCTCAAGCGCTTATCTACGACTGGATGATGGAACACTATTCGAAAGAAATTTGGGGCAAACAGAATTCCTGGATGGTGTCACCACTCTGACATATAGCTTTGCTTCTTTGCCTGGCGAAACCACCCGACTGACATTGGTTATCACTGACCTTTTAGATTCAGCGGTAGAGATTCCGTTCTCATTCCGACCGATTCGCGAGGGTGAGATGTTACCGGTGGTTGAAATGGGTGATTATCCTCTGTACAGTGAAGTCCAACAAGGTTTGCAACTCTCGCTGGATTATGTCGCACCGGCCAATGACCGCACCATTTTTCAGGTTTCAGTCCATTTCGATCAGGAAGGGACAATCATCGTTGGACCCTGGACTGTTTCGCTGCAGGATAAAAACGGAATGATATATCCACTAACCGAGATCACTCCCAGTAATATGGATCGCAATAAGTCAGCACTTTTTCAAACCTCGACATTCGAAGGAAATGAAAAGTTAATTCTGAGGTTGCGAAATGATATCC
>DAOUGX010000425.1:0-12142 GCA_034428855.1 Anaerolineaceae bacterium
ACAAAACCGATACCTAAAATGGTGCCGGGAACAGCCCCACCAAGATTCGAAGTAAAATCCAGAACCGATTTGCCAGTGAAATTTTTACGCACCACCAGCCAGGCAATGATCATACCCAGTACAGCTGCAAATGGAGTTGCCAGGGCGCTCAGGAAAGTGGTATCCAGAATGGCTTCAATTCCACGGGTTACCGTCATTTGCCAGTGTCGCAACGTGGGGGTAAAGTCGACTCCCCAGGCAGTACTGAATGAGCCATACACAATCGTGGCATACAGGAGAAGAATGAACGCAATCATCGCATACGTCAGAATATTGAAAATCCAGCGGATGATCGGGTCCTTTTCCAATATGATCGTGCCCGCTGGTTTGCCAGTTACTGAGATATAAGTTCTCCGGTTGACGTAATATCGCTGCACCAGGAATATGACTAAAGTGGGAATCATCAGCACAAAGGAAAGCGCGGATGCCTTTTGATAATTGTATTCACCAATCACAGCCAGGAATATTTGGGCAGACAACACTGTCCGGTTACCTGAGAGAAATAATGGATTTCCCAGGTCTGCCAGAGATTCAACAAATAACAACAGGAAAGACGCAGCAATACCTGGGATGAGCAAAGGGAGAGTAATCGTGCGAAACAGGTGAAATCGACCAGCACCCAGGCTGGAAGCGGCCTCTTCGATAGCCGGATTAAGACGCTCCAGCATAGCCCGTAAAATCAAATAGGAGACCGAGAAAAAGGTTATGGTTTGAACGATCACCAAACCATCCAGTCCATATACGTCATTCATCCCCTGAACAAAGGTGATGCCAAATAATTTCTTGGTAATCAAACCATTACGGCCAAACAATAGAATCATGGCTAATGCCAGGGCAAAAGGTGGTGACACGGTGGGTACGAGCGCCAACCAATGAACGTACTTTTTACCAGGGATATTACATCGAACCACTGCATAGGCGAAGATAAAACCCACCAGGGTTCCGGCTGCTGCTGTCAATATACCCATTAACATCGTGTCTAAAAATGCTTTCCGCAGTGCAGGGCCATAATAATTGTCAAAATAACGGGCAAAATAGGTCAGATCAAAAGTACCTTCTTTGGAAAAGAAACCACCGGAAACAGATCGAAATAAAGGAAAAACGATAAAGACAAAAATAAAAATGCCCGATAGTAATAAACTCATAAAGAGCACCGGGTCTCTTCCGATGAGCTTAAATTCACGAATTCTATGAACCATCATGGATATGAACGATGTAGAATTATTTTTACCGGTTTGGGTATTTTGCATATTTAATCCATTTTAAACATACGGGGCGGTAGTTACCGCCCCGTATTTCTATGAATATTTTATTGTTTCAGGTTATCAGCATTCTGGATTTCATTGGTAAATTTATCCACAAATGCAGTTTTGTTTGTTCCTGCCCAGATGAAATCGTAATCGATCAGATTTACTTCCAACAGTTCGGGGTGAGAAAGTTCGACACCATTAACAGTTGGGGCCTGGTAGGCATTGTATTTGGGTCCGAGTGCCTGACCTTCCGGTGAAATTGCCCAATCAAACCACAATTTGGCTGCCTGCATGTGTTTGGCACCTTTCAGAATAGCCTGACCACCAATTTCATAGCCTGTGCCTTCTTCCGGGAATGTCAATAACAAAGGCATTTGATTGTTCTCAATTTCATTTACAATGTCATGTGAGAACACAATCGCGACGGCTGCCTCGCCCTGACCAACAAATTTTGCAGGAGCGGCACCACTCTTAGTGAACTGGGCAACCTGGCCGGCATATTGTTTGATATATTCCCAACCAGCTTCTTCACCACGAATTTGCAGGATGGTGGCTAAAGCCGTGTAGGAGGTACCGGAGGTGGAGGGGTGAGCAACCATGATTTGACCTTTGAATTCTGGTTTCAAAAGATCATCCCAGGATCTCGGTGCTTCCACACCCGGGTTGGCTTCCAGCCAATTTTTGTTGGTGGCGAAACCAAGTGTACCCACATAGACACCCACCCAATAATTGTCGACATCTTTCATGAGCTTTGGATCACGGATATTGCCATAATTGGGTGAATCATATTGTTCGAGCAAGCCTTTTTCTTTAGCAGACACAAAACTATCAATCGGACCTCCCCACCAGATATCAAAGGTAGGATTATCCTTCTCAGCTTCCACGCGCGCTAAAGCCTCACCGGATGACATTCGCACATAATTGACGGTAATGCCATAGAGAGCCTCGAATTCCTGTTTCATACCCTGGCACCACTCTTCTTGTGGTGTGCAAAGTACATTCAGCTCAGTATCGGTGATGGCTTCCTCTGCAGGTTCTTCCGCTGCGGGTGCACAGGCCGTTAAAACGGTTGCAATCAACAGCGTCAGAAGTAGGATAAAACTTACTTTTTTCATTTTGTCTCCTCCGAAAATGATTTTGGCACAGTTGTGCCTGATTACTACTTCAATATCAAATTGAAGAGTTTGGTATTTTTATTATATAAAAATATTCATCAAAGTACATATGAATCGATCCGTGAAATTGAAGAAATTGGCATTCTCCTCAAAAAACATTTTTTACCCATCCAGAAAAATGGACAATCAAATGATCATGCCTTATTATCATTTACAGGGTAAAATACTACTTAATCTTTCTAAATTTGTTTTGTCTCACTTAACACTTAAAATGATGAATAAATCTACTTTTCTCAAACCTGCGATACTCTCACTTTCATTTCTCTCCGTTTTGTCTGGAGCAGCTGTCTCCCCAGCGTTAGGGCGAATTCAACAAGCTTTTCCTGATGCAAGCCCATTAACGATTCAAATGATTTTGACCTTAACGCCATTGTTTGTTATTCCATTCAGTTTTCTTTCAGGACGTTTATCATTAACCTTCCGAAAACGACACATCCTGTTTGTTGGGTTAGTGATATATCTGTTAGCCGGTGTGGGTGGTGGCTTTGTAAACAATATGACCATGATGCTGGTCATGCGTGCCCTGTTAGGTGTAGGTACCGGATTGGTCTCCGCACTCTCTCTCTCGTTAATCGCGGATTTTTATCATGGAGATGAACGCTCCACCACGATGGGGCAGTCCTCCGCGATTGCCACCCTGGGAGGTATTGTTTTAACGATTATGTCTGGTTGGCTGGCATTATTAAGTTGGCGTTACGCGTTTGGTGCTTATCTGGTCAGCTTAATTGCATTAGCTTTGATCTATTTCTTTTTACCCGAACCCTCAAAATCAAATCAACCATTATCAAGTTCTTCCGCAAAATTGCCTTTTGGTGTTTATGGGATGGGCTTGCTCACCATTCTGCTGATGATTGTCTTTTACCTGATTCCTACACGCATCGCTTTATTTATTCAGGACACCGGAATTGGGGATGCCGGACAAAGTGGGCTAAGTATAGCCACCATGAATCTGGCTGCTTTTATAGTCGGGCTGCTTTTCGGGCGAATTCGCAAATTATTAAAATCTCTGACCACAATATTGGGGTTGCTATGTCTCGGTGGTGGTCTGTTTGCTTTGAATTATGTGCAATCCATTCCAGTATTGTTGGTTTCTTTATTCGTTGCCGGAATGGGTATTGGCGTTTTAATGCCGACCATTTTTCTCACGACAGCAAATTTAGTCTCCAATGAGTTGAATGGCCCAGCTCTTTCCATCACCAACAGCAGTCTCTACCTTGGCCAATTTTTATCTCCCCTTTTCTTTTCACTCCTTGGAACGGTTTTTGATTTTTCTGCGATCAAAACAAGTTTCTTCATTGGGGGAATCCTCACACTGCTAGCAGCAGGCATCTTTACATTCTGGCTATTGTTACACAACCAAACCAGAAAATCTCAATCCAGTTCCATTTGAAAATTTTTCACGCAACGGCGGTGCATTGAAATCCTCATCCCTATCCTCATCACGCTCGCTTTCTCTGGCTATCCTTTCCCTGTCCACCCTGGCAGTGTTGGCCGTGACGGCAGTAGCCCCGGCATTAACCCGGATTCAGGTATCTTTTCCAGATGCGAGCAAACTGGAATTGCAGATGATGCTGAATTTTCCGGCACTGTTTTTAATCCCCTTTAGTTTGTTGTCCGGTCAATTAACCTTGCGTTTTAAGAAACGTCATATCCTTTTTGCTGGTTTGATTATTTATTTTATTGCTGGTGTTGGTTCAGCCTTTGTATCAAATTTTACAGTTTTTATGATATTTCGTGCATTTCTCGGGATTGGTATGGGGTTGGTTACCCCACTATCCTTTTCTCTGATCGCTGACCTTTTCAGTGGTCAAAAAAGAGCTTATCTGATGGGTATTTCCTCCGCAGTGGCAACATCAAGTGCGATCGTTATGTCATTAATCTCGGGCTGGTTAGCCCTGTACAACTGGCGTTATGCACTTGGCGCTTATGGAATCAGCCTTCTGGTGTTTTTTCTTGTTTTACTTTACCTGCCAGAACCACAATCTTCATCCACCCAGAATTTGAAGCAAGCCAGGTTGCCAATTTTAGTCTATGCAGTTGTGTTATTTACCATGTTTTCAATCGTGATCTTTAATCTGATCTCCAACCAGATGGCTTTTTACTTAAAAGACACCAACCTGGGAGATTCAGCAGAAAGTGGCATGGCAATCGCTTTCTATCAGGGAGCACAATTCATCGTTGCCCTGATTTTTGACAAAATTTACAGAGTCTTCAAAAACAACACCGCCATGTTTGGGCTGGTCATTTCGGTTCTGGGTTTTATACTTCTCTTTTCCGCTGGTAACCTGTGGATGATCTTTCTGGCAGTCTTTATCACCGGATTGGGTATTGGCACCTTGGTGCCATTTAATGCCCTGACAATATCAAACCAGGTTTCATCAGATTTAAGTGGTTGGGCTTTATCATTGAACACCAGCGCCTTGTTTGCGGGTCAATTCATTTCACCTTTTATATTCTCGATCATTAACTCTGCTTTTGGTTTCAGTTCAGTGCGTTTTTATTTCCTTTCCGCGGCTGTCATGTGCGCCATGGTTGCTTTTATCATTTTTCTTGCGAAAATGGCTCGCAGAAATTTAATAAAAAATTATTAAAACAATGAACTTTATCCACAAATAGATTTGATTAAATCAAAAACATATGCAATACTTAATTAAAAACTTTTAATATTCAGTAATTCCAAAATAACAAATAGGAGAAATTTATGAAGGTAGCGATTGCTATCAGTATAGCTGCTTTGATCATCGTGGCTGGCGCCCTGATGGTAGCTACTGATTTTACGGCATATCTGGGAAATAACCCTGTTACCTGCAACAATTGCCATCTGATGGATGCAGCTTATGAAGGCTGGTACCATGCAGCCCATTCTTCGTGGGCAACCTGCGTGGATTGTCACGCCCCGCATGCCTTTGTCCCGAAATATCTTTTCAAAGCATATTCCGGATATCGGCATGTAACTGGATTCTTATTCAAAGAACACCCCACCATTCTGCGGGCGATTCCATTATCCAGGGACATCATACAGGAAAATTGTATTGGTTGTCATGAAACAGCTGTGGAAGACATCGTCTTTGGCGGAATGGATGAGCAACGTTATTGTTTCGAGTGTCATCGCACCGTTGCCCATGGAGAACGAGGAATTTCGATTTTACCTTTTCGAGATAAGGAGACTGATCAATGAAAAAATTATCACCGATCACAATTTTGAGTATAACCATTGCCATCCTGGTGGTTGCAGTTGTTGGATTATTATGGTTCATCAAGTCGCAACCTGACCCAATTCGGGGAATTCCTCCATTAACAGATATTTCACCAACCGAACCCGATTCTTCGGTCTGGGGTGTTAATTTTCCAAATCAATACTCCACTTTTTTACTTACAGCTGAAAATAACACCCGCACGACCTTTGGCGGTTCAGAACAAGTTCAAAAACTGGACATTGACCCAAGGTTATTGGTACTGTTCTCCAACAATGCTTTCAGCAAGGATTACAAAGAAGATCGTGGCCATATGCACAGTGTCACAGATGTGGAAGAGACCGACCGTGTGAATGAAAACACACCTGGTACCTGTTATTCCTGCAAAAGCGCAAATAATGTTGAACTCTGGAAGGAAATGGGCGCAGCCAAATATGCCAGCACTCCTTTCAATACCCTGGGAAAACAAATCGAAGAACCAATTGGCTGTGTCAACTGCCATGACTCCTCCACTATGCGGCTGGTAGTAACCAACCCGGCTTTAGAAAAAGCTTTACAGGAACAAGGCAAAGACTGGCGCACCTTTTCCCGTCAGGAAATGCGTAGCCTGGTGTGTGCCAATTGCCACGTGGAATACTACTTTGCAGGTGAAGAGAAAGTCCTGACCTTCCCATGGGATAATGGAACAAAAATTGAGGATATTGCCGCTTATTATCAGGAGATTGCATTCAGTGACTGGACTCATGGCGAATCCGGTGCTGCCATGATCAAAATGCAACATCCTGATTACGAGTTATTCACCGCCGATAGCACCCATTACAAAGCAGGTGTTGCCTGTGCGGATTGCCATATGCCTTACACCAAAGATGGAGCAGCCAAATTTTCCAGCCATAATGTCCGCAGCCCGTTACTCGATCCGGAAGCCAGTTGTGGTACCTGTCACACCAATGTCAGTTATGTAACCGAACGAGTCTCCATTATTCAACAACAAGTATGGGATACCATGGTAATCACCGAGGAAGCCATTATTGCTGCCGCTTCCACCATCAAAACAGCAGCAGATGTTTCCGGTGTCGATCCGGAATTATTGGAAGAAGCTCGCCAGATGCATCGTGAAGCCCAGCTGCGGTGGGATTTTATTGCAGCTGAAAATAGCATGGGATTTCACAACCCATCCGAGGCTTTGAGAATTCTGGCGGCCGCCACCGATATTGCCCGACAAGCCCAACTGAAAGCCATTGAAGCCACGGGCCAGGGACTTAATATTCAAGTCAGTACTCCATAATTAAAATTCGTTTAAATCAAAAACACCACTGACGACGAATCAGTGGTGTTTTTTTATCGGCTTGGTCAGGCAAAACAACGGTAAAATTACTGGAATAGACCAGTCGTTTTTATGGGAGCAAGCATGCAACGATTATCCAGATATTTTTATAATAAAACATCTTTATGGGTATTTCTCGGTTCTTTGGCTTTATTCATTCTCTTTATGGTACTGATATTACCGGGTGAAGCTGCTCGGTCGGATGAGGTTCTCGGTTCACTTCCCTCTCCCGACACTTCATTCTATTATTCAAAGGATGTACTTTATCAGATAGCAGAAGATTATGGGCAGGAGGGGCGTTATTATTACATCGATTCACGTATCACTTTTGATATTGTCTGGCCATTGGTTTATACATTCTTTCTGATCAACGCCATCAGTTGGATCATGGACAAGACGGTTATCGAAGAGTCCAGGCTGCGAATGTTGAATCTGGTGCCACTGATTGCCATCCTGTTAGACTTTTTGGAAAACATATCCAATATGGTGGTGATGTTCCGATATCCTCAATTAACAGATATTCTAGCTACCATGGCTGGGATCTTCACAACCTTAAAATGGGTTTTTGTGGGTGGTAGTTTTTCAATTCTGATTTTTACTGTCATTCTATGGGTGGGGGTAAAAACCAACCTGATTAAAACTTAAAATAAAATTAGAATCTAAATCAAGCTTGTTAATCAGATTGAAATAGTCATAAATTGCGATATACTAACTTGCAATCAAATCCATTCTTGATGAAGTGATCAGGAATGTTCAGGAGCGAACATTGGCAAGGCAGAAAAAAAACAAACCAAAAGTTGATCCCTCCATTTGGGTAATTTTGTTAGGTGGTCTGATGTTGGTGGTGGCCGTGGTAGTTCTGGTCGTCCAGGCACAACAATCAAATACAACAACAACATCCAATGAGAATTTAAACATACCATATCCCCAGGTTGAACGCGTATCGGTGGAAGATGCCAAAGCGGCTTATGATGCCGGTACAGCTGTTTTTGTGGATGTGCGTGGGGATGATCTCTACAATGAAAGTCATATCCCGGGCGCACTCTCCATTGACGAAGGCCAGCTGGAAAGCCGCTATACCGAACTGGATCCGAACGCCTGGATTATCACATACTGTACCTGACCGGCTGAGAATTCAAGCGCCCGTGCGGCGACCATTCTGATGGCAAAAGGTTTTACCAATGTGAGCACCCTTAAAGGCGGTTTACAACTCTGGCAACAGAGCGGTTACCCGATGGAGTAGGTAGCTGTTAGGGGTTAGGTGGTAGGGTTTAGGTTTTAATTGTTTATTATCTACTCATCTTGCAAAACACTCTTCCAGTAACGCAGCAAACTCAATAAAAAACCAGGACTATCATGACAAAACATGGTAGTCTTTTTTATAATAATAAAATTTGTTAACCTATTTCAGAACGAAAAATTCTTTTCAGTCATGTGATACCCAAAATTTGAATCCCTTCATTCCACGTGGTAGAATCGCTATGCAAGTAGATTCCTCAGGAGGAAGTTATGACAGAAGAAACTGGTACCTTTGCTGTTAAAAAAGGTTTAGCTCAAATGCTCAAGGGTGGTGTGATCATGGATGTGGTTACACCAGAACATGCCCGCATCGCAGAAGATGCAGGTGCCTGCGCGGTAATGGCATTAGAACGTGTCCCCGCCGATATTCGTGCCGATGGTGGGGTAGCCCGCATGAGTGACCCTGAATTAATTCTCAAAATTATGGATACCGTCAGCATTCCGGTGATGGCTAAATGCCGGATCGGGCACTTTGTCGAAGCTCAGATATTGGAAGCCCTGGGAGTCGATTACATCGATGAGTCCGAAGTTCTCACCCCTGCTGATGAAAGTCATCATATTTATAAGCATGATTTTAAAGTGCCCTTTGTTTGTGGTTGCCGTAATTTGGGTGAAGCCCTGCGCCGCATTGGGGAAGGGGCTGCCATGATCCGTACCAAAGGCGAAGCTGGCACCGGCGATGTAGTCGAAGCTGTTCGCCATGCCCGTACAGTGCTGGGTGAAATCCGACACCTTCAGGTGTTACCCGTGGAAGAGTTAATGACATACGCCAAAAATATTGGCGCACCATACGAGTTGGTGATGGAAGTTCACAAAACTGGCAAATTACCGGTGGTCAATTTTGCCGCTGGTGGAGTAGCCACCCCGGCTGATGCAGCGTTGATGATGCAGTTAGGTGTCGATGGCGTCTTTGTGGGTTCTGGGATCTTTAAATCAGGTGACCCGGCAAAACGCGCAGCAGCCATTGTTAAATCTGTCACCCATTTCAATGAACCCAAAATTCTGGCAGAAATCAGCCGTAATCTGGGTGAGCCGATGGTCGGCCGTCAGATTTCTACATTACCGGATACAGAGTTAATGGCAGGACGTGGTTGGTAAAACACATGAAGATTGGTATTCTCGCCTTACAAGGTGCATTTATTGAACACCAGAAAATGCTGGAAGATCTGGGCGTGGAAACGTGTCAGGTACGACTCAGCCAACATCTGGAAGGATTGGATGGTTTAATCATCCCGGGAGGAGAATCCACAACAATCGCCAAACTGGCCATCGATTTTGGTTTGTTTGCTGATCTACAGGCTTATGCATCCTCACATCCCGTTTGGGGTACCTGCGCTGGTGCAATACTGCTGGCAAAAGATGATCAATCGAATCCACCCCGATTAGGGTTAATGGATATTCAGATCATTCGAAATGCTTTTGGTCGCCAGGTGGATAGTTTTCAGGCAGATTTGCGAATCCCAGCCTTAGCTCACTTAAATGGAAGCAAACCAACGTTTCCGGCTGTATTCATTCGCGCTCCCATCATTAAATCAGTCGGAAAAGACGTGGAAATTCTGGCTCAATTAGGATTTGATAAAATTGTTGCTGCCAGACAGGGGAACCTGTTAGCCACGGTTTTCCACCCGGAATTGACCAATGACAATCGCTTCCACCGTTATTTCCTGGAGATGATCCCATCGAAGTAAGACCATTTGGTTGGTTTGATTTACGTCATATCTGGCGCTATCGCAGTCAGATACTTTGCACGGATAGCATTCTGGGGCTGACCCATGGAAATCCCATCGGAACTTCTGCCATGCTTGGTCATCTACGCATGGATTACAGCAGCTATAGTGGCATCGCTCGTCCTGGAAAAGGGGTACCTCCCTTCATAGGGCAGATTAATTTTAACCCGGGAGATCAAAACGCTCATCTCAGTTTCTTAGCACCTGTGTCAAACCTCATGGACCGCGCTTTGCTGGCCTTATTGGACCATCTCAGCTGGGAAAGCGGAGGACGCGGAGCATTGCGTTTACTGGCAGAGATCAATGAAGATGAACCCGTCTTCGAAATGTTACGCATGTCTGGTTTTAGCGTTTTCAGCAGGCAACAAATCTGGCGTTTCATTCACAACCAGAACAACCAGGAAAAGGAAATCCTCTGGCGTTCTTTTCAACAGATTGACCAGCATAATTTGAACATTCTTTACCATGCAGTAGTACCCCCATTGGTACAGGGAGCTGAAGCCATGGATAAACGTCCGGTTCAGGGATATGTTCACTATGTGGACGGAGATTTATTAGCTTTTGTCGAAGTGAATAGCGGACCACGCGGAATTTTCCTGACGCCGGTCGTGCATCCCAACCTGCGGGAACCGCAGAATTTACTGGCAAGTCTGTTGCGATTATTCAATTCTTCTACGGGACGCCCTGTTTATCTGGCTGTGAGAGATTATCAATCCTGGTTAAATTCAGCTGCGGAGAATCTGGGGGGAACACCAGGAAATCTAAAGATTATGATGGTACGACACCTGATCAACAAACAACGCGTCAGTGTTCCGGCTACCATCCGAAAAGTTTTAGAAGCCCACAGCACCGAGCCAACATCTCCCATGGTGCACAACTCGACCAAGAGGTGAAAAGATTCAAAAGAAGCTTCTAATGATATAATCGCATCAAATATCAATGGGTTAATACCAAGCAACGAATAACCAGAATGTAAGGTTATTGTGCCCGGGAAAAAAAACAGGTAAAACCTGATATTGAATAAAATAACAGGATTTTTTTTAGACGAATGAAACAAACAAAAATTACAGATGATCTGCAGGCATTGATGGAGGTTCTTCCTCCCGAAATCGCTAAAGCATTGAATGAAGCAGATAACAGCGACAATTTAATCGAAATTGTGATGGATTTAGGCCGTACACCGAAAGCTCGTTTTGTGGATGAGGAAGTACCCCTCTCAAAAAGGGAGGTGAGCCATGAAGATATCGAATTTGTGGTAACGAGAATCGGCGATTTTGATGCTGACAACCGCGCAGGCCTGGAGCGCACCTTACATCGCATTTCCGGTATTCGGAATCGCCGCGGGCAGGTGGTGGGCTTAACCTGCCGAGTGGGTCGTGCTATCTACGGCACAATTGATATCATCCAGGATCTGATCGAATCTGAAAAAAGTGTGCTGCTGCTCGGAAAACCAGGTATTGGAAAAACCACCATGCTGCGTGAAGCTGCCCGAATTCTGGCGGAGAAGAAACGTGTTGTGATTGTGGATACATCCAATGAAATTGGCGGGGATGGTGACGTCCCGCATCCCGCTGTGGGTATGGCGCGCCGCATGCAGGTTTCCATGCCCTCGCTGCAACATGAAGTCATGATTGAAGCCGTTGAGAATCACAATCCGGAAGTAATTGTCATCGATGAAATTGGTCGTGAGTTGGAAGCTCTGGCTGCCCGTACAATTGCAGAAAGAGGAGTGCAGTTGATTGCCACTGCCCATGGTCGCACCCTGGAAAACCTCTTATTAAACCCAACCCTCTCTGACTTAATTGGTGGAATCGAGTCGGTGACCCTTTCAGACGAGGAAGCTCGCCGTCGCGGTACACAAAAAACCGTCCTGGAACGTCGTTCTCCCCCTACCTTTGATGTATTGGTCGAGATTCAGGAACGTAACCGCATGGCTGTTCATCCGGATGTCTCTGAAGCAGTCGACTCTTTGCTGCGCGGCTATCCAATTCCTCCGGAAGTGCGTTATCGCAATGAAAACAACGAAATAAAAATTGAAAAATTACCTGCCCCGTCCATCACCACCCGTGGTTCCATGGCGCAAGGTATGCGGCGTACCAGTGAAAACGGTAAATCCACGACACAAACACGCCCG
>DAOUGX010000426.1:0-9847 GCA_034428855.1 Anaerolineaceae bacterium
AAACCCAGGTTCAATGATCCAAATAGTTTTAGCCCCGTGTTCACCTTTCAGTGTTACCGGTGAATTAATGGCACAATCTGCAATTTTAGCCAGAGAATATGGCGTTCAACTCCATACTCATTTGGCAGAGACGCAAGATGAAGAAGAATTTTGCAAAGAAAAATTTGGTTATCGACCATTGGGCTATATGCAATCCTTGAATTGGGTTGGTAATGACGTCTGGTTTGCCCATTCTGTCCATATTAATTCAGAAGAAATTCGGGTATGTGCCCAGGAAGGTTGTGGTGTTGCACATTGTCCAAGTTCTAACATGCGTTTGGGTTCCGGTGTTGCTCCGATTTTGGATTATCTAAAAGCAGGTGTCAAAGTAGGTATTGGGGTAGATGGATCTGCCAGTAATGACGGTTCTCACTTATTGTCAGAGGCACGCCAGGCTTTATTATTAGCCAGACTCAGAGCGGGATTAATGGGCGCATCGCTTTCCAATGATGGTTCTGAAAAATTATTTACTGCACGTCAATCTTTAGAATTAGCAACACTGGGTGGGGCTTCAGTTCTGGGAAGAAAAGATATCGGATCTTTAGAAGTTGGAAAATGTGCAGATTTTATTGCCATTAACTTAAATCGTCTGGAATATGCTGGAGCTCTTCACGATCCTGTTGCTGCATTATTATTTTGCCAACCAGGAAATGTTGATATTAATGTTGTACATGGAAATATTATTGTGAAGGATCAAAAACTGGTTAATATTGACCTTCAGAAATTAATTTCCACCCATAACAAAGCTTCTGCTCGTTTATTATCAAATTAATTTTGTAGAAAGGGATTAAATGGATTCTTTCAAACAAAAAGACAGTAAAAAACTTGTGAATGTGGCAATGGGACGTTTTCCTGCTTCACTTGTCATCAGAAATGGAAAATGGGTTTGTGTTCAAACCGGAGAAGTTATAGAGCACACAGACATTGCCATCATCGATGACCGTATAGCTTTTGTTGGAAAGAATGCAGATCATTGTATCGGTCCGTCTACAAAAATAATTGATGCGGAATCAAATTACGTTGTACCTGGTCTAATCGATTCTCATATGCATATCGAATCAGGTATGCTAACGGTAACCGAATTTGTACGTGCGGTTTTGCCTAAAGGTACAACCACGATGATGGTTGATCCACATGAAATTGCCAACATCTTTGGTCTCAAAGGCGTTCGTCTGATGGTAGATGAGGCGAGGAAACAGCCGAATCATGTATTTGTGCAGGTGCCGTCCTGTGTACCTTCAGCGCCTGGTTTTGAGACACCTGGTGCAACAATTACCGCAGAAGATGTCGCGGAAGCGATTCAATGGGAAGGAATTATTGGTTTAGGGGAAATGATGAATTTTCCTGGGGTTGCCAATAATGATGAGAAGTTGCACGCGGAAATGGAAATCACCAGAAATGCTGGAAAGGTGATTGGAGGTCATTATGCGTCTCCAGATCTCGAATATCCATTTTGGGGCTATGTTGCTGGAGGGGCTCAGGATGATCATGAAGGAACCACAGCGCTGGATGCAGTCTCCAGAGCCCGCCAGGGAATGAAAGTAATGATGCGTTACGGTTCTGCCTGGCATGATGTGGAAGAACAAATAAAGGCGATAACCAATCTGGGACTAGAACCCAGAAATTTCATTTTATGTACTGATGATTCACATTCTGCCACTCTGGTTGAAGATGGTCACATGGATAGAGTTTTACGCCATACCATTCAACAAGGCGTGACACCTATGGTAGCGATTCAAATGGCAACAATTAATGCTGCTACTTACTTTGGGTTAGAAACCGAAATTGGTCAAATTGCCCCTGGTAGATATGCAGATATTTTATTGGTACCTGATCTTAATCAATTTCAACCCACATTGGTAATTGCAAAAGGAATAGTTGTCTCCAAGGATGGAGAAAACTTAATTCAATTCCCTCAAATTGAATATCCTGATTGGGTACTCAATTCTGTGAATATTAAATCTCCAATTTCAGCGTCAATGTTTGATATGCCTGCTACCCAACCAACGAAGACGAAGGTGAATGTGATTGGTGTAATTGAAAATCAGGCACCTACCAGACACTTAAAAATGACACTTCCAGTAAAAAATGGTTTTGTTGTGTTAGACACTGACCAGGATGTAGCAAAATTAGCTGTGGTTGAACGACACTCCGCAACCGGAACGATAGCAAATGGTTTTGTCTCAGGTTTTGGGTTCAAAGGCAAATGTGCAATCGCTTCGACCATCGCCCATGATTCTCATCAATTAATTGTTGCTGGGACTGATACAGAGCAAATGGCTCTGGCAGTGAACCGCCTAAAGCAAATCGGTGGTGGGCAGGTTGTCGTTCAGGATAATCAAATAATTGGTGAAGTCTCTTTACCCATTGCAGGTTTGATGTCAAATCAAAATGCAAAAAATGTTGCCCGTGACGCCTCCAGCGTTTTAAGAGGATTCGAAAAGTGTGGATGTCACCTTAATAATCCAAATATGCAATTAAGTCTATTAGGCCTGGTAGTCATTCCAGAATTAAGGTTGTCAGATCGAGGTTTGGTGGATGTAAATAATTTCCAATTCATACCTGTTGTTGACGAAGAATAGAAGGAGATATTGAATGGCACAATTGATGGAAATACACGAGAAAAGTTCATTAACTTCCTTTCAACGATTGCAGAATGAACTCGCACAAGAAATTTCAAAAATTCCTCATGGGGAGAAATTACCTTCCGAACCAGATTTGGCAAAAATGCTAGGCGTCTCACGAGCCACTTTACGAGAGGCTATGCGGATGTTTGAAGGACAGGGTATTATTCGTAGGCGACAGGGTGTGGGAACTTTCGTGGTTGGGCCAATTCAGGTAATTGAGACCGGTCTGGAGGTTCTGGAGAGTATTGAAACTCTGGCTGAAAAAATTGGTCTGGATGTCAGAATGGGTGAACTGGATATTCAACAAATAAACGCCAACGATTATTACGCAAAAAATCTTGACGTTGCAGTGAACACTCCTCTTATAAAAATATCCAGGGTGATCAATGCAGAAAATCGACCTGTGGCCTATCTGGTTGACGTGTTACCAGAATCAATCTTTTCTCACGATGATTTAGAAGCTGGTTTCACCGGATCAGTTTTGGACCGATTAATTGAAAGTGACAGGATTGATTTATCAGTATCCAAAACTGTCATTCAAGCTGAAGCAGCAAGTTCCAGTATTGCACGAGCTCTGCAAATTCAAAGAGGGGATGTTTTATTGTTATTCAGAGCTTATTTATATTCAACTGAAGGAAAAATTATCGATTATTCCTACAGTTATTTCTTACCCGGTTATTTTCGCTTCCAAGTAGTGAGGCGTGTAGGTGAAAATAAATAATTATTTACAGATAGGAGAGATATAAAGAATGGTCAGCAGAGATAAAGTAAAAGAAGTTCTCGATAATGTTGAAGCATTACGTCCAGATATCATTAATTTCTTTCGGGAAATTGTTGCAATTCCGAGCATGGAATCTAAAATTGGCCCTGTTGGTGAAAGAATTGCAGAGGAAATGAACAAACTCGGATTCAATGAAGTGAGATTTGATATCATGGGTAATATCATGGGGAAAATTGGCTCCGGACAAAAGGTGATGGTTTTCGACTCGCACATTGATACTGTTGGGATTGGTGATCCGGCTGAATGGACACATGATCCATTTATTGGAAAAATCGAAAATGGTATTTTCTATGGTAGAGGTGCCTGTGATGAGAAGAACAGTACGCCTGGCATGGTTTATGGTTTATCTTTAGCCAATAAATTAGGATTGCTGGATGGATGGACTGCCTATTATTTTGGAAATATGGAAGAATGGTGTGATGGTATTGCTCCTAATTCATTTGTTGAAGTTGATCCAAAAATCCGACCGGATTTTGTTGTAATCGGTGAACCAACCAAGATGAATGTTTATCGTGGACATAAAGGACGCATCGAGATGAAAGTGACTGCAAAAGGGCGTAGTGCACATGCAGCCAGTAATCATTTAGGCGATAACGCAATTTATGCATTACTACCGGTAATCTCAGGTATCCGTGATTTAGAACCAAAACTAGGAGATCATGAATTTCTGGGTCATGGAAAGATCACCGTGAGCGATATGGTTGTTCAGACCCCAAGTATCAATGCAGTTCCCAACGAAGCAATTATTTACATTGACCGGCGAATGACTTTTGGTGAATCCAAAGAACAAGCGATCGCCCAGGTTGCTGCTTTGATACCAGAGGAATACAAAAATCGGGTGACAGTTGAGGAATTGTTTTATGATGAACCATCCTATACAGGATTTGTTTTTCCGGTAGATAAATATTTTCCAGCCTGGGCATTAGAAGAAGATCATCCATTGGTAAAAGCGGGCCTTGAAACACGTAAAATGATTGGATTTGATGATGCTCCTGCAGGAAAATGGAATTTCAGCACTAACGGAATTTACTGGGCAGGAAAAGCTGGAATACCGAGCATTGGGTTTGGTCCAGGAGATGAAGAAACTGCACATACAATTAATGATTCAGTTTCTTTGGATGATATGGTGCGCTCTACTGCTTTTTATGCACTTATTCCTTCAATGCTGCAATTAGAATTAAAGAAATAATTCCAATATAATATTGGAACATAAAAAAATATAAAATTCGGAGGTTTTACAAATGCAAACTAATTTACTAGGACGCGATTTCATCACCGATCTTGACTTCTCAAAAGAAGAGATTGATACCATTTTAGATGTGGCGTGGGATTTAAAAATGAAACGTGCCATGCGACAACCAACCCCATATCTTCGCGATAAAACACTTGCACTACTCTTTTTCTACAGTAGTACACGTACGAGATCTGCTTTTGAGTCGGCTTTCGCGCATCTGGGTGGTCACCCTGCTTTTATTGAAAGTAGAACAACACAGATTTCACATGGAGATACTGAGCGTGAAATTGGTCAGATTATGGGCAGAATTTATGATGGAATTGCTATTCGACATGTAGATTGGGGAATAGGTAATCGTTACATGAATCTGGTAGCTGAAGCTTCACCAGCTCCTGTATTCAACATGCAATGTGAATACTATCACCCTTTCCAAATTCTGGCGGATCTCATGACCATCATGGAGAAAAAAGGTAGAAATTTGAAGAAGAAGAAAGTTGTTATGTCCTGGGCATATGCCGAATCCTACCAAAAACCATTGTCAATTCCAAATTCTATGGCATTACAATTTCCCCGATTTGGTGTTGATTTAATCCTGGCACATCCACCAGAATTCAAACTTTCCGATGAGACTATTGAAAGAGCTAAGGAAGAAGCTCGAAAGGCAGGAGCAGGCTTTGAAGTGATGGATGACATGGAAGCTGCATTTAAAGATGCTGATGTAATTTATCCAAAATCATGGGGTCCATGGATGGTCACCACGGATGCCAATGAAGCTGGTGTTATAATTAATAAGTATAAACACTGGATTACAGACGAAAGAAAAATGGCTCTAGCGAAAGAAGACGCGATCTTTATGCATCCTTTACCGGCTGATCGTGGAGTTGAAGTAACAGATGGTGTGATGGATGGACCACAATCTGTCATTTTTGATGAAGCAGAAAATAAAATGCATATTTGTAGCGCTGTTTATGCTCTCACTATGGGTCTTTAAAAATTTATTGGAGGTAGTTTTATGAGTAAAGGTGTAGCAGTTGTAGCAGTTGGTGGTAATTCGTTAATCAAAGACAATAACCGGAAAACAGTACCAGATCAATATGAAGCCGGGGCAGAATCGATGCATCATATTGCAGAAATGATCGCTCAAGGCTGGAATGTTGTTGTCACACACGGTAATGGTCCACAAGTAGGATTCATCCTAAGAAGGTCTGAACTTTCGTCACATGAATTACATGAAGTGCCACTGGATTATTGTGGCGCAGATTCTCAAGGAGCAATTGGTTATATGTTCGCCCGAGCTTTAACCAATGAGTTTAAGAATCGAAAGATGGACAAACAAGTAGCCGCAGTTGTGACTCAGACAGTTGTTGATCGAAAGGATGAAGCTTTCCAACATCCAACGAAACCAATTGGTTCCTTCATGGGGGAAGAAGAAGCCAAACGCCGTGCAAAAGAAGACGGTTGGGTAGTTGTTGAGGATGCAGGTCGTGGGTGGAGACGTGTGGTTGCCTCACCAAAACCAATTGATATCATTGAAAAAGATGCTATTAAAGCATTAATTAATGCAGGAATCATCGTCGTTGGTGTTGGCGGTGGTGGAATTCCGGTTGTTCGTGAACCCAACGGTGACATTGAAGGCGTTGAAGCTGTCATTGACAAAGATTTTGGATCTTCCTTACTTGCTACAATGATTGGCGCAGATTTATTCGTTATCAGTACAGCAGTTGAGAAAGTAGCCATCAATTTCAATAAACCTGATCAGAAATGGCTTGAAAAATTGACATTAGCTGAAGCTAAACAATACGCTGCTGATGGCCATTTTGCTAAAGGAAGTATGTTGCCAAAAATTGAAGCAATCATAAAATTCCTCGAAAATGGTGGTAAACGTGCTTTAATCACCAATCCAGAAAATATTGGTCGTGCCTTAAAAGGTGAGACTGGCACCTGGATCGTGAAAGAATAAATTATTTATCAGGGATTCTCAATTATCTTGAGAATCCCTGATCTCACTGTTTTTAAGTCGCAATTTTTTCAATTTCATCTTACAATCATAGAATATAAAAGCACCATCTATCTGGTTTCTCTAAAAAATTAAGTTCTTAATAATTTAATATTTTTCTAATTTCATTTTTGTACATTTAAATTTTCATCAATTTATACCAGGACAAAAGTATTGAATTTAAAGGAGGTGGTTACTTTACCCATATAGCAACCTATTTGTCGATGTCGTCAAACAAATGAAAAATTTGATTATGAAGGAGAAAAAATGAAAAAGAAGTTTGCTTGGACTGTAATTGCATTATTGATGGTTATGGCTATGGTACTTTCAGCCTGTCAACCAACCCCAGAACCTGCTGCCCCTGCAGAACCTGAAGCTCCTGCTGAAGAACCAGCGGCTCCTGCGGAAGTAGAAGAACCAGTAGAAGAGCCAGCTGCACCAGCAGAACCTGCGGCTCCTGCTGAGGAATTTGTGTTCGGTTTGTTATTAGTTGGTCCTTATAATGATAAAGGCTATAGCCAGGCTCATTATGAAGCAGGTGAATATGTGGTAGCAAATGTTCCAGGAACCAAGATGATTTATCTGGATAAGGTAAATACTGCTGACCGTCCAGGAACCACCGCAGCACAATTAGGTGAAGAGTTAGTGCAACAAGGCGCAAAATTGATTGTATTCAACTCAGATGATATGAAAGATGATGCGGTTGAATTCACCAAAAATCACCCGGAAATTTTCGTTATTCACGCTTCCGGTGATACTGTTTGGGCAGATGGAGAAAACTATCAACCTTTAGCCAACATGGCTAACTTAATGGGTGGAATGGAATATGGAAAGATGATTGCTGGTTGTGATGCAGCATTACATACACAAACCGGTTCAATTGGTTATCTTGGTCCATTAATCAATGAAGAAACCCGACGTTTGGCATCATCTGCCTACTTAGGCGCACGCTATTGTTGGGAAAAATATCTGGAAAAAGATCCTGCTGACTTGAAATTCAGAGTTACATGGATTGGTTTCTGGTTCAATATCCCAGGTTTCACTGAAGATCCAACCCAGGTTGCCAATGAATTTATTAATTCAGGCGCTGATGTGATCATTTCTGGTATCGATACAACAGAAGGTTTGGTTGAAGCAAGAAAATCGACCGAATCTGGAAAACAGGTATTCGCTATTCCTTACGATTTTGTTGGTGCTTGTGATGAAGCTCCCAATGTTTGTTTAGGTGTGCCTTACTTTAACTGGGGTCCTTCTTATAGTCGTTATGTTCAGAGCGCAATGGATGGAACCTGGCAATCAGCTTTTGAATGGATGCCACCAAGCTGGGAAGATATCAACGATCATGACAAATCTGCAGTTGGTTATTTGAGTGGTCCTGCAATGTCTGCAGATGCCAAACCAATGCTGGATGAGTTTATCGCTGAACTGGCTGGTGGTTTGAACCTTTGGACTGGCCCATTAAAGTATCAGGATGGGACTGATTTCCTGGCAGATGGTCAAGCTGCAAAAGACGTGGAAATTTGGTATCTACCACAATTGTTGGAAGGTATGGAAGGTCGTTCAGAATAATTAACCTCACGATATTGAATGGGGAAGACGAAAAGTCTTCCCCATTTTTAAAGATTGAAAAGGGTCAAATGAACGTTGAATTTAGAAATATTAATAAACATTTCGGACCTGTACATGCAAATGCTGATATTAACCTTTCCATAAAAAGCGGGTCAATTTTTGGAATTTTAGGTGAAAATGGTGCTGGAAAAAGCACATTGATGAAAATTTTTTCCGGATTTATGCAACCTGATTCCGGAGATATTATATTGGACAATAAAGTTGTTACTATCGATTCTCCGGCAGATGCCATTAAATTTGGTATTGGTATGTTGCATCAGGACCCATTGGATTTTCCACCAATGCGATTGATTGAAAATTTTATTGTCGGACAAAAAGGAAGTCTGGTTCCTTCTTATAAAAATATCGAAAAAGAATTTCTTGAGCTCCAAAAAAAATTTGGTTTTTCTCTGGATCCAGATGCATTTGTTGATTCCTTAACAGTAGGCGAGCGGCAACAATTAGAGATCCTGCGGTTATTGTGGATGGGAGCCAGTGCTTTAATCCTGGATGAACCGACAACTGGTATCAGTGCGATTCAAAAAGAAAAGTTATTCGCGGCTTTAAAAATCCTTGCTGAGCAAGGTAAAACAATCATCTTTGTTTCCCATAAATTAGAAGATGTCGAAATTCTTTGTAGCCGAGTAGCAATCCTTCGTAAAGGAATACTGGTTGGCGAAATGAACGCACCTTTTAATTCTGACGATTTAGTCGAAATGATGTTTGGTAAAGTAATAAAGTTGGGAGAAAAGAATAATTTATCCCAACATCAAATCGTTTTGGAATTAGATGATTTAACAATTGAGCAATATCCATTAAGAATTGAAAATGTAAATTTCCAATTACATGCTGGTGAAGTGATTGGTCTGGCGGGTATGGAAGGCAGTGGCCAGGATACTTTGCTCAGAGCATGTGTTGGTTTGATCAGACCAATTTCCGGAAAGGTGATTGTCAAAGACAAAGATCTTTCACATAAAAATTATCATGAATACTTAACCAATGGGGTATCCTTTTTACCAGCGTCAAGATTAGAAGAAGGTCTGGTTCCGGGTCTCACCTTAGCAGAACATTTCACAATCGCTGGTGATGAAAAAAAGGGTTTGTTCATAGAAAAAGAATACTTTAGAAAAAAAGCTGAGAGTATGATTGATGAATATCGGATTATCGGAAGACCAGATTTAAATGTTGAATCGCTTTCCGGTGGAAATCAACAAAGGGCTGCTTTGTCGTTATTGAAAAATGCTTTATCAGTCATTCTGTTAGAACATCCAACCAGAGGTTTAGATATAGAATCTGCCATTTATATGTGGGGAAAATTGAAAGAGCGATGCAAAGAAGGTGCTTCAATCTTTTTTATCTCAGCAGATTTAGAGGAAGTTCTCCAATATAGTGACCGGATCCTGGTGTTTTTCAGTGGACACGTATCTCCACCACTAGATGCTTCCACCACAACCTTAGATCAGTTAGGTCAATTAATTGGTGGTAAAGGTTGGGATCAGGTATTTGATATTGAGGAGAAATTATGAACAAATCAAAAACACGTAGCTTCTCTTTCTTATTTC
>DAOUGX010000427.1:0-4773 GCA_034428855.1 Anaerolineaceae bacterium
CCATGCACCGAATCGTAAAAACCACTGGTACCAATATGGTGATTGAGAACCTTTGGAAGAGGTTCACTCACCATTGCTTCAGCCTTGGTATAAGCAATGGGGATGGTTACCCCAATTTTTTTCATCAAAACTGCTGTCCAGGCTCCTGTCGCAAGTATTATGTTCTTACCAAAATAAGTTTTAGTTTTCGTTTTTACCCCAACTATTTTATTTTTTTCAATAATAAACGATTCCACAGGAGAGAAAGGTTCGTAGCTGGCTCCAAATTTTAAAGCTGATTTTAAATAACCCCAACCAAATTTAAATGGGTTGAGGTGACCTTCCTCTGCGAGAATTGCACCTACACAGTTACCTAGATTTAAACTGGGTTCGAAATCATGAATTTTCTCAGGTTCGATGTATTCAGCATTCAAACCCATGTCTTTCATCCATTTGATTTTTGGCAAGTTAGCATTTAATTGTTCTTCAGAGTAAAACAGGGTGATATGACCTGGCAAATGCCATTCTAAATCGATCTCCAGTTCTTTTCCGAGTGTTGCCAACATGGAATAACCTTGGTGCACAAATCTTAGATAATCAGGTGTTTCACTATCAAAAATTTGTGCCCGGCCCGCACAAGCGGATGATGTGCCACAACAGATGTGGCCACCCTCGAGAAGTAACGTGGAAACCTTCTCCTTAGCAAATTGATAAGCCAGGGCACAACCCGCAAAACCTCCACCGACAATGATGACATCATACAATTTGTTTTTCATATTCTATCTTGTAGTTTTCATTCACATTTTGTAAAAATGATGGAGTCATCATTCTCAAAAACGTTGCAGAAATCTATTGAATTCCTTAATTCAACAGTAAGCCGATCTTGGGATATTTTATCTAGCATAAATGTACCAATATTATATTGATTCAATTTTTGTTGCCAGCCAGGCTCTGCATTTGAGATCAGCAGATAATCCTCCCAAATTTCGGTTGGGAAAGGATAAAATCTTGTGTCAATCCAGACAGTTCTTTCTGGTAAGGCATAGATTAAATAACTTCCATAGATGTAATCGTTGAATAAAGGTTCAGGCAACTCAGGATGTTGTTTCAGCCAGGTGGTTGCCTCAACAGGAGTATTTATTGAGACCGTCTCAGGAGATAATGCCCACCATTTGTCACGAATCCCAGGAAGTAAAAAGAACGGAAGGATGGTTAAAATCACTAAGATACCGAAGTTAATGGGTATGTTTGAAAACGTAAAAGCCGTTAATTTTCTTTTCATGAAGCCTTGTAACAACCAGGAAGTCAAAATGAGTAAAATCGCCAAAAACCAAATGACATATCGAGTGCCAGATAAAGCCATCCAACCAAATCCGAGAAACCAAACCCATTCATAAAGTTTGAGTTTATTTGAAGAAAATACTGCCAGCGGGACGAAGCTGAGAAGCCAAAAAAAGAAAAGATTCATCTGCCAACCCGTATTAATAGGAGGTTTCCATTCCTGGCTGAACTGGTTACCATTTGCTTGCATCAGTTGAAAAGTATCCAACCAAATCATGGGACCACGTGGATTAATGCAGGTTGCCAAAATAATGAGAAGTACAAGCAGAAAAAATTTCAAATTTCGTTGCTGAAATAAAAGGTAAGGAATGACAATAAATAACAAAATGATGACAGACCCATGTAAATTTGCCCAAAGCAATGCAATTGGAATCAATAAATAGAAATATTTTGAAAATGATTTTTGTAGTGATTTATCATTTGGAGGATCTTGAGAGATTTGATTATTGCTGCTCAATAGAAATAAAGTTATTCCAAAAAGAAAATAAACAAACATTTGTGGACGAACAGCCCAATTATTCGCTCCAGCTAATGCACAAATGATTGTGAGTAAAGTAGAAAGCCATCCAGGTAATCCTTTTTTCATACAAATGAGCCAAAGAAACACATAAAAAATAGCAATAAAGATACCCCTGGCAAAGACAACAGCGGATAGATCTCCTATTTTATATAAACCATTTAACACTACAGCTGCTAACCACATCGGGTAGGACACTGTTTGTCCGGAAACTGTACTGCTATATGTATCTACGGTGGGAACACTTAAATTGGTTTGAATCTCCTGTCCTAAACGTAAATACCACCAGAAGTCATTGGGGAGAACCGGTAATAAAAATGAAATCGAAAGGATGATCAGTAAGAGAATTCCCAACCAGGGTATATTTATGAGAAGATTTTTGTGCTTCATTGTAGGCATATTGTTATTTTATCTGAGTTTCAGGATTAGATTTTTATTTTCGTTAAATGATTATCCAGGAATGAAGTGGGGGGAGTTCTTGATTTTTTAAATTGATCTATTAAACAATAATCCACATAATCTTACTGCAATTCCGCAAGATTATGTGGATTTATTATCTAAAATATTGTTATCTTCTAGGGATATGTATTGTTCCAGAACCAGTTGTAAGCAAAATATCCGCCACTGGTTGCCTGTAAACGAATTGCTATTCTATCCAGTCCTTTTAATCCATCCGGGACATTATAGGTGAGTGTTAAGGATCCGCCATCACCTGAATTGGTAGTTGCTACTTCAGTTCCACCTACACCCATAGTACCGTATTTACCCATCAGTACTTTGAAATCGACGTTTTTCGGGAAGTTGGTAGTCTTAATGGTTACAGTGGAATCCTTGACTACGGCTGAAACAAGGAAGGTGGGAATACCTGTGTATCCAGGAACAACCGGTGTGACAGGCGTGACAGCTTCACTATCATTATTCCAGAACCAATTGAAGGCATAGTAACCACCGCTGGTTGCTTCTAAACGGATTGCAATGCGATCCAATCCTTTTAATCCTGCTGGAATATCATAAGTCAATGTTAATACTCCACCATCACCTGAGTTGGTTGTCGTTACAACAGTTCCTCCAACTCCTTTGGTTCCATAATCTCCCATCAGTACTTTGAAATCCACATTTTTGGGGAAATTCAGGGTTTTAATCGTGACTTTTGCATCCTCTTCAACACTGACGATACTGAAGGTCGGAATGCCAGTGTATCCTGGGGTAGTACCACTGCTTACTTCGCTGGTATTGTTCCAGAACCAATTGTAGGCAAAATATCCACCAGAAGTGCCTTCCAGACGTATAGCAACTCGATCTAATCCCTTCAAATCTGCAGGGATGTCATAAGTAAGTTCCAAACTGCCACCTTCACCAGAATTGGTAGTGGTCACTGAAATGCCACCAACTCCTTTGGTACCATATTTTCCCATGGTAACTTTAAAATCAATATTTTTAGGGAAATTAAAGGTTTTGATAGTGACTTTGGAGTCTTCCACCACACTTACAATACTGAAAGTAGGAATAGTGGAAGCTTGAACAACATCAGTGGATTGTGGAACTAAGGCAACCACCAATACCAATAACATTAAAAGTGGGATTAACAGACGTTTCATAAGAATTCTCCTTTAATATTTCATCCCCGATAGTCGTCGGGATACTAATAAGATGTATTTGTCATCAAAAAAGTTCCCAAGAGTTTCAGTCTTCCTATTCAGTGTAATGAAGAATCTCAAGAATTTCAAGACCTTTATAATCCCAATTTACATCTTTTTGTTTCATTATATTAATACCAGGTATGTGAATTCATATATACTGAAATAATCATAATGAATCAGTGGTTCTCTTGAAATCCGGAGGGAATGATGAATCAATTTGATAATTTACCATTGAAAAGAATGGTTGATGATGAATATCACCATAGTCAGAAAGACCCTCACAAAAGAGTATGGAATTTGTCAGAAGTCATCCTGGGAGGTCAGGATGGTCTGGTTAATGTTTTAGGGGTCATATTGGGAGTGGCAGCCGCTACAAGTGATGTAAGAATTGTCCTGGTGGCGGGTTTGGCAGCTACTTTTGCAGAATCAATCTCAATGGGCGCAGTTGCATATACATCAACACTGGCCGATGCTGATTTTTATGAAAGTGAACGAGAAAGGGAATATCGCCACGTTCAAAATGTACCGAATTTAGAAAGGGAAGAGATTCGAGCAATTTATCAGCAAAAAGGATTTCAAGGGGAATTGTTAGAAAAAATTGTTGATACGATCACAGCCAATGAAGATGTTTGGGTGGCTGTTATGATGGCAGAAGAACTGAAAATTTCTCCTGCGAATAGAAGTTCGGCTTTAAAATCTGCAATCGTCGTTGGAATTTCGGCAATATTCGGATCCATCATTCCTTTGATACCTTTTACCTTTTTACCCATCACCTGGGGCATGATAGCATCAGTTTTATTGACAGCTGTGGTTTTGTTTATTGTTGGTGCGTATAAAGCACACGTTACAATTGGAAAACCTGCCAGGAGCGGATTGGAGATTGCTTTGATTGGTACGGTTTCAGCACTGGCAGGATACGCTGTTGGTGCATTACTAAAAGTACCTCCAGCTCCTTAATGATCTTTATTTGCTTTGCTCCAGGAATGGTTTTCCAAAATAAACCTTATGATTTTTTAATCAGCGGATGAAAGCAAATCTTGCGTAAAACGGATGTTGTTTATTTACCAAATCAATTTTGGTGGTTTTTAATGAAAAGGTTCTCCAACTAATAGGTATTATAATTAGCAAAAAAAATAATGAATGAGCAAAGATATGACAAATGAAGTTCCAGTACAATGTTTTGATAATAGAAGAAACAAGCAAGAAAAGTTTCAGGATTCGATTGCTGAGGTATTTCCACCCGGTCAGGTGAACCAAATCAGGTCATTTCACAAACAAATTCCAGCATTTCGAATG
>DAOUGX010000428.1:0-1585 GCA_034428855.1 Anaerolineaceae bacterium
GGATTGGTGGCAGGGTTCGGTTCAAGCCATTCAACAATTATTGGCTGAATCTGCCATCTCATCCTCTCAGGTAACAGGTATCGGATTGACCGGGCAAATGCATGGCTCGGTGTTTCTGGATCGCAATCAACAGGTCATTCGCCCGGCCTTGTTATGGAATGATCAACGGACAGTGGCTGAATGTGACCAGATCACAGAACTGGTTGGATATGAAAAACTGATTCAAATTGCCGGGAATCCAGCGTTAACCGGGTTTCAAGCTCCTAAGATCCTTTGGTTAAGAAACCAGGAACCACACCACTATGAAAAGGTGGCGAAAGTACTGCTGCCAAAAGATTACATACGTTTCATGTTGACCGGTGAATTTGCCAGCGATTGTTCGGATGCAGCGGGTACCCTTTTACTTGATTTACAAAAACGTGATTGGAGCAATGAACTCCTCAGAATTCTGGATTTACCAAATGAATGGTTTCCAACCGTGTATGAAGGTTCACAAATAACTGGCAGACTTTCAACATCTGTTGCCAAAATACTTGGATTGCCAGCTGGAATACCAGTGGTGGCAGGTGGTGGTGATAATGCGGCTGCAGCGGTGGGAACCGGAATTGTTCGCTCCGGATTGGTCAGCAGTAGTATTGGCACCAGCGGAGTCGTCTTTGCACACAGTGATGAGATTCGCCTGGATCCAAAAGGCCGGTTACACACCTTTTGTCATGCCGTCCCAGGTAAGAATCATCTCATGGCAGTCACACTCTCGGCGGGAAATTCACTACGCTGGTTACGAGATTTATTCCGAACCTCTGCCAGCAATTTACATGGGGCTGAAGAACTGGCATTGAGTTATGATTCCATGACAGCACAGGCTGCTCATATTCCACCTGGGGCTGAAGGTTTAATCTTCCTGCCATATCTGACGGGTGAACGCACCCCACATTTAGACCCTCTGGCTTCTGGAGCATTTGTTGGGCTGACTTCCCGACACACAGCAGCCCATTTGGTGCGTGCAGTAATGGAAGGGGTAACTTTTTCCTTGCGGGATGGATTCGAAATCATGCATGATTTACAGGTACCCATCCAACAGGTGAGAGCGATTGGCGGTGGTGGAAAATCCACGTTCTGGTGTCAATTGCAGGCGGATATTTTTGGAAGTGAAGTGGTAAATCTGGCCGTGGAAGAAGGTCCTGCTTATGGTGCGGCTTTATTGGCGATGGCTGCTGATCAGGATGCTGCCGGAGTGACACAGGTTTCGGAAGCCTGTGTAAAAACGACCCAAATGTATTCTCCACAAAGTGGACGTGTGGAGAAGTACAATCACATGTATCAAATTTACCGGGAGCTGTACCCTGCACTCAAAACAGGTATGCATAACCTCGCGAAATTTGTGATCGAATAAGGTTGTTATTTTCGGATGCTATGGGCTAATCACACAGATTAGCCCATTGTTTTATAACCGAACTATTGTTTAATTCGTAAGTCGTTGGCTGAGAATGTAATTTTCCAACCCTAAAATGGTGGATTGTTGGCCGCTAATGACAGCACGGACAACGTCTCCAATGGAAATTAATCCCACCAATTTACCCTCATC
>DAOUGX010000429.1:0-5157 GCA_034428855.1 Anaerolineaceae bacterium
AAGGCAGCTCTGATAAAGAGTATCGATCGTGTTCGAGCATTTCACGTACGACAACCTCTTTCATCCTGGATCAGCAATGACCTGGGAGGAACAGTAGGACAATTAATTCGTCCCATTCATCGAGTCGGGTTATATATTCCTGCTGGAACAGCGCCTTTACCATCCAGTGTGATCATGTCAGCTGTACCGGCGCAGGTGGCTGGTGTGAACGAAATTGTTTTAGTTGCCCCACCCGATCGTAAAACTGGAAAAATCTCACCATTAATTTTAGCAACAGCTGGCCTTTTAGGAATAAATGAAATTTTTGCCATCGGCGGAGCCCAAGCAATTGCTGCTCTTGCTTATGGAACAGAGTCTATCAAACCAGTAGATAAAATCTTTGGTCCTGGGAACCTTTTTGTTACCTTGGCAAAGAAACAGGTTTATGGATCGGTCGGTATCGACAATCTGGCCGGCCCTACCGAAACGATGGTCATTGCAGATGATGACGCGAAACCAGCATGGGTGGCTGCTGATTTGTTGGCCCAGGCAGAACATGACCTTCTGGCATCTGCAATATTGATCACTCCATCTATTGAGTTGGCAAAAAAGGTTGAAAATGAAATTGAGATGCAAACAAAAAATTTGTCCAGGACGGAAATGATTCAATCTGCATTTCAAAATCGTGGAGGAGCGGTCATAACAAAAAATATCGAGGAGGCTATCGGTTTAGCTAATGCTTATGGAGCGGAACACCTGTGTTTAGCCATTCGCGATCCCTGGAAATGGGTGGAAAAAATAACCTGTGCCGGTGGAATTTTCATCGGTGAGAATTCTTTTGAGGTGTTGGGTGATTACGTAGCTGGACCCAGTCATGTCATGCCAACCAGCGGTTCTGCTCGTTTTGCATCCCCAATAAATGTATGGGACTTTGTGAAAATTATCAGTCTCATCGGTCTGGATGATCAGACAGTTGCTGAGATCGCACCTGTTGCTGCATTGATTGCACGAGCGGAAGGTTTGGATGCCCACGCGTCGGCCGCGGAGGTACGCTTATGAAAATTGCAGATCGGTTTATGAATTTTCCGGCTTATTCACCTATCGAACCTTTTGAGGTTCTGACAAAAAAGCTGGGACGCACCAAAGAAAATATTGTCAAATTAGACGCGAATGAAAACCCATATGGTCCTGCTCCATTGGTAAAACAATCTCTGGCCAATTTGTCTTCTGTAAATATTTACCCAGATCCTGAAAGTCGGGAATTAAGAGCTCACCTTTCAGATTTCACTGGTGTGGAGGAGAAATATTTGCTGGTTGGGGCGGGTGCAGATGAATTAATTGATTTATTGTTACGAGTCATGATAGAACCTGGCGATAAGGTCATTAATTGTCCACCCACGTTTGGAATGTACAGTTTTGATACACGTCTGAATAATGGAGTGGTGATCGACATACCTCGCAATGAAAATTTTTCTATTGATATTGAAGCGATCAAAAAAACTGTTTTTGATTTTTCCCCCAAAATTCTTTTTCTTACCAGCCCAAATAACCCGGATGGCGGAATAATTTCAGATGGCGATTTGCAACAAATATTGACATTGCCTGTTCTGGTCGTTTTAGATGAAGCTTACGTAGAATTTACCGGGGATTCTCCACAAGAATGGCAAAAAAATAGCCGCATTCATTGGATTTACGAACACAATAATCTGATTGTGTTACGCACCTTCAGCAAATGGGCTGGATTGGCTGGTCTACGCGTTGGGTTTGGAGCCTTTCCTGATTGGATGTTACCTGCTTTATGGGCAGCCAAACAACCATATAATGTCAATGTGGCTGCAAATCAGGCTGCCATCGCATCTTTACAATCATTGGATTACCTAACCTCTAATGTACGGAAGGTAAGACAGGATCGCAAGAATCTATTCGGAATGCTCACATCCATCTCCTTTTTGAAACCAATACCATCAGAGGCAAATTTCATACTATGTCGAGTGCAAAATTTTCCAGCAGTTTATCTGAAAGAATTCCTTTTATCAAAAGGGATTATGGTTCGATATTATCAGACAATACTTTTGGAGAATTACATTCGAATTAGTATTGGAAAACCTGGTGATCATTTACAACTCATGAAAGCCCTGGAGGAATTTAAATGAAAGTAGCCATTATCTACACTCCGTCTGTTTCCATTATGGATATAGCAGGATTACAACGAACATTATTGACATCAAAAATGTTATTTCCAAGACTAAATCTTAGTTTTGAAATCTGTAGTTTTTTACCACAAAAACTACAAGAATCTGGAATTTCCATTATCCCTACGATGGTTGGACTTTCACTGATTGAATTTGATGTAATTGTAATGCCAGGCTCCGCAGATTATGATAATTGCATCCAGGATATAAACTGGATGACCTGGTTAGGAGGATATGCATCGGATAGTGAATTTATTGGATTCCATGAAGGCAAATCTATGCTTGAAAAGTTAAAAATAAAAAATGTATGGACTTCAAACCTTGATAATCCATTAAATGGATTTTTAGCTGGCATGCAAATCCTCTGCCAGTTATTATCTCCCGATGAGCTTCTATTTGTTTCGAAGAAGTTGGGAATTGACTCCGCATGGCAATCACACCTCCGCGGAATGGGATTCAGGAAATCCTCAATAATTCGTGAGACCGCTGAAACGCAGATTGACATTAAACTGAACTTGGATGGGATGGGGAAATCAAATATTAATACGAATATTCCATTCCTGGATCATATGCTTCATCAAATCGCAAAACATGGTTTGTTCGATATTGACTTACAGGCTTCTGGTGATCTTGAAATTGATCCACATCATACAATGGAAGATTGCGGAATTATTCTTGGAGAAGTTTTTCAACAGGCATTAGGAGATAAAAAAGGGATTAATCGGATGGGAACTGCCACAGTTCCTATGGATGAAAGCCTGTCCACAGTCACAGTCGATTTTTCTGGTAGACCATATTGTGTCATCCAAAGCCAATGGAATGGAATTTTGATCGGTGATATTCCCGTGTCTTTGTTTGAGCATTTCCTGGAGTCTTTTGCAATAGCCGCTCGTTGCAACTTATTTATTCAGGTTCAAGCTGGAAAGGACAACCACCATATGTGTGAATCGATTTTCAAAGCTCTCGCAAAAGCCTTAGATCAGGCTTGTCGGTTAGATTTCCGACGGTTAGATCAAATTCCAAGTACAAAAGAAAAGATTTTTTAATTATGAATAAGGACTCGATTCCTATTTTATTGATCGATGCTGGTACAGGAAATTTACATTCTGTGTTTCATACATTACTGATCATCACAGACCAAATTGTGATCAGCGATCAACCAGAAGATATTGTCAAAGCTGAAAGAATCATATTGCCAGGTGTAGGAGCATTTTCAGGTTTTATGCAGGGTTTGACAAGAAAAAACCTTATTGAGCCCATCCAGGAATTTATTGTAAAAGGAAACCCCTTGTTAGGAATCTGTGTTGGAATGCAGGCTCTATTTGATAACAGCGAAGAAAATGGAATTCATCCGGGATTAGGGAACATTTCTGGGTCAGTGATGAAATTTGAGGGTCTTGGTGAATTAAAAATTCCCCATACTGGATGGAACCAGCTTTGGCATCATAATCAATCGCCATTATTGTCTTCCATTAAACCCGGTGATTACGTTTATTTCAATCACTCCTATTTTTGCCTGCCTAATAACCAGACCAATATTACTGCCACAACTGATTATGGCATCGATTTTTGCAGTGTGGTCTCAAAAGATAATATTTATGGGGTTCAATTTCATCCTGAAAAAAGCCAAAAAATCGGTATTCAATTATTGAAAAATTTTATTGAATTTGGTGCAAAAACCCTATGAATCCATTTACTATTTATCCCGCAATCGACTTAATGGATGGCCAGGTAATCCGTTTAAAACAAGGTGATCCAACCCAGAAGACAATTTACTCATCAGAACCTGAGTTGATCGCCAGAAATTGGATTAATGCAGGTGCAAATTGGCTTCATGTTGTTGACCTGGATGCAGCATTTGGTAAACAAGCAGATCTCAATCAGATAGCCATAAAAAATATTCTTACCCTGGCGAAGGATAACCACACAAAAATACAGTTAGGTGGAGGAATCCGGTCTATTGAAAAAATCAGACTATGGTTGAAAGTCGGAGTATCCAGAGTTGTTCTCGGAACAATTGCCGTTGAAAATCCATCGCTGCTCAAATTAGCCATCCAGGAGTTTGGAGGGGAAAGAATTCTTGTGGGTATTGATGCCCGCGATGGATGGGTCCGCACCCATGGTTGGGAAGTTCCGCAGGAGATCGATGCAGTATCACTGGCGAAATCAATAAAACAAATCGGCGTAAAAATCATCATTTTTACTGATATCAGCCGCGATGGTATTGGTGGTGGTGTAAATCTCAAATCAACGCTCGAACTCTCACAAAATAGCAAATTGGATATTATCGCTTCTGGTGGCATCTATTCTTTACAGGATGTCCAGGCTGTCAAACAAGCTGGAATTTCCGGAGTCATCATCGGAAGAGCTTTATATGATGGGAGCGTAGACTCAGAAGTTGTATTCAATCTTCAGGAGAAAGAATGTTAGCAAAAAGAATCATTCCTTGTTTGGATATTAAAGACGGCAGGGTGGTCAAAGGTATTAATTTCATCAATATTCGAGATGCCGGTGATCCAGTGGAACAAGCACGTATATATGATGATGAAGGAGCGGATGAACTTGTCTTTCTGGATATTTCCGCGACCGCCTTTGGTCACGAAACAGTCGTCCATATGGTACGGGATGTTGCCAATCAAATCCACATTCCATTAACCGTTGGTGGTGGAATTCGTTCAGTGGAGGATATGCGCAGAATCTTGTTAGCTGGAGCAGACAAAATTAGCATAAATTCATCGGCTGTCATTAATCCAGATATTATCAGGCAAGGAGCAGAGGTGTTTGGAAGTCAATGTATTGTGCTGGCTGTGGATGCCCGTAGAGTTCAAAATCCTGCTGAAAGCAAAACGAGATGGGAAGTGTTCATTAACGGTGGACGTAAACCAACTGGATTGGACACTTTAGAATGGATTGAAAGAGCAGTTGATCTGGGTGCAGGTGAAATTCTTCTTACCAGTATGGATCAAGATGGAACCCTTTCAGGATA
>DAOUGX010000430.1:0-10695 GCA_034428855.1 Anaerolineaceae bacterium
ACGCCTAAATCGGTTGCTTCCAACAATTTGGAGCGGGAAAAAACCTGATTTGGGTGACGTACCAGGTAGGCCAATAAATCATATTCCGTCGGTGTTAATGAGACAATTTCTCCCTCGACCTTACATTCACGGGCGTTGGTATCTAAAACGATTTTTCCAAAGGTATAAATACTACGTGATTTTACCGGCTCCATCTGCGATCTTCTTAAAACAGCACGGGCACGCGCAACCAGTTCACGCGGGCTAAAGGGTTTGGTGAGGTAATCATCCGCTCCTAATTCCAGACCAATTAATTTGTCACTTTCCTCTACCCGGGCAGTTAACATGATAATCGGCACATTGGATTCCCTGCGAATCTCACGGCAAACATCAATTCCGCTCATACCCGGCAACATCCAATCCAGAACGATCAGATCAGGGTTATCCTTTAAGGCAATTTTTAACGCACTGGGTCCATCATAAGCCGCCTGGACATCAAAACCAGCCTGTTCAAAATATTTGCGCACACCTTCCAAAATTCGCTTTTCATCATCAACAATTAATACATTCATAATTTATAGTATAGACCAATCTGTCAGAATTTTTTTCATAAATAGCCACTCGCCTGGAATCGATGCGAGTGGCTATATTGGATTGTTGTTTTCAAGCCTGTTGATGGATTACCAACAACCGCCACCATTTCCTCGCGAATGACCCATTCCACCAGGTCTGCCACCATCTTTGAACATTTCAAAGGGTCGATCCATTCGTTCCTGCATTTTGTAAAACATATTCCAGGAGGCTGGATCTTCCAAGCGCTCATTAAGTCGTTCACGAATTCGATCGGCCTGTTCTTCTGTAATCTTGCCATCGGCTAACGCTTGATCGACGTTCTCTAATTGTTTTTGGATGAATTCCTGATGCAAAGCATCCAGATCAATTCCAGCTTCATCTGCAATCTCTTCCAGGGTTTCGCCACCAGAAATTCTTGCTTTCAGATCTTCAAAAGTAATTTCTAATTTATCCAGAAGCTCTCCAATTAAGCCATGACCACCTTCCCACATTTTTTCTGTACGGAATTGCATATAGGATCGCATGGAATCGCCAAAACCACGGTTCTGGTAGAAGAATAATCCATCTTCCACTCTATCCTGCAATCTCTCCAGCATTAAATCTGCCTGTGCCTGGGTCAACTTTCCATCCGCAACAGCTTCTTCCAGGCAGGCTTCATGGTCAGCTAGCCATTGGTTCAGGTATTCTTCATAGTCCAAACCTTTTTCTTCGAAAATTTCTTTCATAGTTTTGCCAGAACTCAATTCCTCACGTACCTCCGCAACTGTCATTCCCAAAACATCCTGTGGTATGGGTTCGGTTGGGCAGATAGGTGGGTTTTGACCATAAGCAGAAACTGCTGTAACACCACCAGCAACCAGTAATCCTGCTATCAGTAATCCTAAGAATATTTTTTTATACATGCTTACCTCCAATAGATTCTTATATTCGTAGCTTGATAATATCCAAAACTTATTTAGATTTTGTTAAGAAGTTATGAAGGTCTTATTTGAATTTTAACAAACCACACCTTTTCGAACGTCAGAAAAGGTGTGGTTTGTAGACCTGATGTGACTGAATCAATAATCATTCCGGCTTTTGGGTTTTGACTGTTTCCTTTAATTTCTCTCGCAGCGCGCTGATTTGATGGGTTACTTCACCGATTTTGTGAAACAAATTTTGGTTGGCACCCACCCCCTCATTGATTAACCAGGCTGCAGCTTCAGAACGACTTTTTACTACATCCGCTTCCACCAGCATATCCAGATAGCTCAAGGCTTCATCGTTAATGCGAACCATCACCACATTCCCACGCCCTTGCAAAGCATCTCCCAAAGCCTGCCCAATGTTTTCCACCTGCTTCCAGGCACTTTTTATTCCTGGTTCGTGAGCCTTGGGTGAGCTTGATTGATTTTGATTTTCAACAGGTTCTCTGTTCGCTTGTTCATTGAAATTTTCTTCCATAATTACCTCTTTTTTTGTTATTTGTAATTTACTTACATGTATTAATATATCATTAATTTTATGTTTGTCAATAGTTAAATTTCTTTAAATAGTGACGTTCTCTTTCCAATCACATACGTTTTTTACTCTATTCAGTAGTTCCATTTTGATATACTTATGGATACCATGGTTCAGGTTAATATAAACTCAATGGATATCGGAGAACTTTCCAGGAGACTTCAGGGTATTGAGCACTTCAACAATATCCCACTGAATGAAGTGGAAGGAATTATCCGGGCGGGTTGTATTCGTTCATTTGAAAAAGACCAGACCATTTTCACAGAAGAAGAATGTTGCTCCGGCATGTTTGTCCTTCTGCATGGACAGGTTCAACTGTGTAAAATCAGCTTACAGGGACAGATTTCCATTTTGTCCGTGATAAATCCAATCATTATGTTTAATGAGGTATCCGCATTGGATGGAGGTCTGAATCCTGTCACGGCTATCGCTTCTCAGGATAGCATAATCTGGCAAATTTCTTCGGAAAAATTACAGGATCTGATCATCCAATATCCTCGAATTGGGCTGGGCCTGTTACGTGTCCTTTCTTCTCGGAATCGAAAATTGATCTCTCTTTTCCAGGATCTATCCTTTCGACCATTATTATCAAGAACCGCAAAATTACTGTTGGAAATCAGCGAGCAAGGAAAATTAAAAATCAATCGAAAAGACAATCCAAATTACCACCTGGCATCCAGACTTTCGACCGTCCCGGAAGCCTTCAGCCGTTGTTTAAAAATTTTTCGGCAAAAAAATCTAATTACCAGTGACACTCATAAGATTGAAATATTGGACGTCAACCATTTAAGACAAATTGGTATGGTAGACCTGGAAGATTGACTGATTTTTAACGTTTGTAAATAATAAAATCTCCAAACTCAAATACTCTTTGCATATGCTGGTCAAATTTGGATTGTTGGATTCCCCCATACCATTCCCGTTCTAATGGAGTAAAAACCACATATTCAACTTGATACAGATCAAGCAAATCTTCTGTAATCGACCAATCTCGCTCTGTATAGATAAGACGAATATCATTTTCGCGATTGGCAACTTCTGAAAAGTCTTCCCCTCGCCATTGAGCCTCATGATTTACCCACCCCATGATCGTAGGCAGACCTGTTATCATGGAAACCCGCGAAGATCGACCATCAATCCAATAAGCCCCTTTAGTGCCTTCGAGAATCACAGTTGGTTTGTCAATATTGGTATTCAGCCACTGAATCAATGCCCAATCATCAGGATAATATAACGAATAAAAAGCCAGTCCATCCAGTGTGGGTTGCCGGCTTCCATTGGATTGTACAGAATTCCGCATGTTCTGGGTCGTGGTTTGAATGGTTCCAATCGTGTAAACCAGACCTGTCAGAAATCCTAAGGTCATCAGGCTGATCCCAACAGTTCTTCGCCAACCTCTCATCTGCTTCCAAACATAGTAGCAACCAAAACTCGCACTCAATGACCACAAGATCCATATTTGAAAATAGAACTTAAATAAAGTGTTCATGCGCCAGCCAAAATTATCCCGTAGATAAACAAACTCTGGCCCTAACAATAACAATGTTCCCGTGGTAACCATTGCAAAAACGAACAGAACACTTTCAGAACCCTGTTTTCGTTGTCCCCATAAAATGGCGATCCCACCTGCCAGTAACAATAATCCAAAGAGCAGGGTGAGACCTTCCACTACTCTGCGTAATAACAACCAGCCCAGCGCTTCCGATATTTGGAAAGGAGCAATCGCACCATTCACCAGGGTAGCAGTCTCCGGATTCGAAAGCATAAGCAATACCAATAAGCTGGTTATCAAAATCATGATCACCAGGAATCCAAGAGTTAGTTTCCAGCCGGTTTTTAATTCGATTTCCCGTTTATGATTTTTAAGAACTGATAAAAGCAATATCACAACACCGAAGATGAGTGGGCCAAACATCACAAACAATTGGCGAAATTTGGTCGGATAAATAACATTGGGGATGACTCCACCCGCCTGCGACTGAAAAGTAATCAGGAAAGGAACATATAATAACACTCCCAGTAAAATCACTTTTCCCACAGGGAGCAAGTACTGGATCAGACCATTCCAGTCCCAGTTTTCATCGCGATGAAAGAAGAATGCAAGAAAACCACCTAAACCAAATAAAAACACATAAAACGGGAAATCCCAGGTATTAAGGAAAATTAAACTTCCTAAAATAACTGCTGAGAGTAAAATTCGGTACCATTGGATAGGAGCAGGATTGTCTTCCAGCTTTCTTTGGCGCAGGTCGATAAACCACTCAAAACATAACAAAATCACCAGCAACACAAACGGCAGAGCCAGTACGTGGGGATGCAGATCCGCCAGGAGAAATGAAAATGCTGGGAACTCATCAATGGCTTCAGGGTCATAACCCATTAAATTGCGGTCATGAATCGTGCGGGAAGCAAAAAACCAATTTCCTTGCTGGATTCCTTGAAAAGGAACCTTTTCTGCCGGGATAGGTCCGAGCTGCTTCAAATCCATCCATTCCCAAAAATTGTTGTTCCCAACAACCACTTTTGGTGGAATAACAGCCTGCGTTTGCGGGTCTGTTTTACCAGTCTGGAAAGTAATTCCAGGAACATTTACCTCTGCCAGTAAATGGTGTTGGTGTAAAACATCCAGAATGCCATAGAAATTTCCCACCAATAACAACACAAACGGTGCCAATAACGATATTGGTACCCAGCGAACAAGCCTGAAATTTTCGCTTTGCAGAGAATGGTTCATCCTTCCAATTAAATTAAGAAGAATTCCAAATGCTGAAGTAAAAGATAAAGCAAAAATCAATGAAATAGCCAGATTAAAGGTAATGCCTGCGGGTGTTGCCGTTAGCATACCGATCAATGCCATCATCACATATCCAAAATAATAATAACTGATACTATAACCAGCCAGCCAGGCGTCTTGTGGAGGAAAAGTTGGGCTGTTTAATATGGAATTAATGAACATCAATTCCATTGGTTTTTCTGTTCCGAGAATATCCGGGTTATAGGATCGCAACCAGACCATACCCAAAAAGGCAATTATAAAAACAAATTCGCTGATCAAAATATAAGCGGATTGTTGATAAACCCATTTTTTGAAGGAAGCAATGCGCTCGCGTTTGATACCAAGGGCGCTCAGGAAAAATAGAATAACAATCGCTGCCCAAATACCTCCTGGCGTATTTTGTGATAAACCCAGACTGTTCATGAACCAATGGATAAAACTGATCAGCAATAATCCTACAACTTTCGAAAGTGAGTACCCCCGGTCCGGAATTCTACGAAACAGGTTGAATGTAATCGGTAAAACCAACCAACCGATTAAGACAATAAAAAAATACCAGGAAAAAAAGTAATTCAAACCCGAAATCATAGAGGTATTATAGTAAATAATTCAAAAAATCATAGGCTTTTCTTGATGTTTTCCTTTTTAAATTAATCTATAATTATCAATATCTTTACTCGATTAAAAGTAATAATCCTTTTAATTTTCCCAAACCAAAAAATACATCATCAAGCTATTCATCTCCTAATCAAAATTTTTGAGGTTTTAAATGAATGAAAACAAATTAAAAACATTGTTGAAATCAATCATTGAAAATAACTATGAACCTCTGGAGAGTCCTACTCCCAGAGAATTTATTTTTGACTTTTACAAGTTCATTGGATCGACAGATCCAGTATTAAGAGATGAGTTGATTTTCTCTGTAATGGCAAACTGGATTTATAAAGGTGTTTATACAAAAGAAGATATTTACAAAATTGCTGATACTCTCGTACAAAACGAATATATATTAAATGGAATTGGCCTTCAGAACGACGACTCCGTCTTTACAAGATCATCCACCGCTCTGCAACTCTGGGCGATAGTGGTTACTCAGAAAAAAAGAAATTTCATTCCATTTAATACGATTGGTGCAATATTTGAGAAAACAAATCAGTTGCTTCAGGAAGAAGTGGATTATCGCGCATATGTGCCGGAAAAAGGGTGGGCTAATTCAATTTCCCATGCTGCCAATATCATGCTGGAATTAGCACAATTACCAGAGATGAAAAAACCATGGATTTTACTGATTCTCAACACCATATGTGATAAGGTTTTGCAACCTGGTTTTCGCTTTGAAGGAGATGAAATTGAGCATCTGGCTGCACCGGTTGCTGAAATCCTGCAGCGAGAGATATTATTGGAAGAAGAAATCTTGCCTTGTTTTGAAAAATTAAAAATTGAACCGCATTACCATGGCCAGGGTCCGGAAAATTTTTACAGACTGATTAATGTCCGTGATTTCTTACGCGCTGTATATTTCTATCTCCTCGATTTCCCGGAAAAACGTCGACAACGTGACTTAATTTTACTGGCTCTTCAGGAGATCAAGACCCAATAAATTGAATGTTCGGCAAAGGAATTTCGCTGCCTGGACCCTGGATTTCTCCGGGGTCCCCTTTTTTAACATTCCACTTCCATAACTTTAAATTTTGATATAATCCATCCTCATATCCGAAATTTCAGGATGGATTGATTGAAAAAAATCGTTGTTGATTTCCCCCAGAAAATTGGATCCCATTACTGGAGAAATATTCTTTCTTCTGCCATGCCTGTTGTATTTGGTTACTTACCCATTGGATTTGCCTATGGTGTCCTGGCTAATAATGCAGGTTTGACAGTTTTTCAGACTGTGCTGATGTCGATTATTGTGTATGCCGGATCAGCACAATTGATTGCTGCCAGCCTGTTCGCTCAGGCTCTCCACCCGCTTTCAATTATTGCCACTACATTTATCGTAAATTTACGACATTTACTTATGTCAGCTTCACTTGCCCCCTATTTGCGACAATGGAAACCATATCAAGTAGCGCTGTTCGGTTTCGAATTGACAGATGAAAGCTTTGGTGTTCATAGCATGCGCTTCGATCGTGGGGAAACGCAACCCCGTTCGACCATCATGATCAATTTGATTTGTCAATCATCCTGGGTGCTGGGCAGTTTTCTCGGTGCCGTAGCCGGTAATTTAATCCAGGATGTACGTCCATTTGCTCTGGATTATGCTTTGCCAGCTATGTTTATTGCATTATTAATATTTCAAATCAAAAATAAAAAGTATCTTATTATTGCATTGATTGGTGCAGGTTTATCCCTCATCCTCTGGCAATTGGGTTCCACTCAATGGCATGTCATTATTGCCACTGTTATAGCTGCCACCATTGGCGCAGGAGTAGAAACATGGCAGAAACGACAATCCTGATGACTCTGGTAGGAATGGCTTTGGTCACCTACCTGCCCCGATTAATTCCCGCCTGGTTCCTGAGGGATAAACAATTACCTGCATTTTTAATAGCATGGTTACGATATGTACCGGTTGCCGTTCTGGCCGCCCTTTTAGCACCCGCATTATTGATTGAGGGGAATCAACTCAATCTCTCGATTAACAACCTCTATGCTTGGGCAGCCATTCCTGCAGGATTGGTTGCCTGGAAGAAAAAAAGCTTATTTGGAACAGTCATAGTTGGGATGTTGGTGGTTGCTATTGCTCGTTGGTTGATTGGTTGAACTCAGGATCTTTTCTTGGCTGCATTTCCCTCCAGACTGGCCACAAGTGAACTCCCAACCCGACAACAAACATGACCAAACCAATCACGCCAAGTATCGGCAATTGAGTGTAGTATCCTCCGAGAAATCCATATAAATTAAAAAATATATGAAATGTCAGCGGAACAGCAAAAATCGTTTTGTCGACAAAGGCTTTTTCGGAATAAGCAGGTTTCACAACATATAGGATAACTGCCCCCACAAGAATAATCAGCAACATGCTCATGGCACTCACCAATTCTGTTTTGGCAAACACATTCGCAAAAATATAATTGGTGATGGCCAAAATGATGACCGAGCCAAACAATGTAAATAAGGGATAAAAATATCCAAACCAGCTTGCATGGGTGGTTTTTCGCAGGTTTCTGAACCAATACGTTAACCCACTGTACGAAATCACCACGATATACCATGCCCAGAAATTGCCCCAGGGAACCCCAAACCATTGCCAATCCAGCGGGATGACCCAATGCCAAAACCCCAGCCGAATAGCGATCGCATCCATTGCCAGATCGAGATTTAATGCCAATAAACCAACCAGAAAAGGTCTGGCATAATCTGGCATTTCCAGATGTTTAACAAATTCCATGCCGGAATAGATGATCACTGCCCATCCTAATCCAATACAAATCGGCGCACCGTCGATCATGAGAACAAAATCACCATAATGATAGGCTTCAAGTTGTTGAATGGTCATCCATTCCAATAACACCCCAAAAATTAAAGCGAATACAAGTTCTAACACTTTGCTTATTGATTTTTTGTATGCATGCCAGAAACACGCGATAAACAAAGCAATGGTCAATAATTCAAAGATGATAAAAGCGGATTTTTGCATAGGATTGTTTCAATTGTATCGTTCTTTTTGCGATTGTCATGTTAATTACATGGTTGCAGTTACCCTGTATTTGCTATAACTTAAGAATTTGTCGTTTTCAAATTTGCAAGGTCAGGTTCAAAAAAATATCGTATGCATATAATAAAAACCATTAAATGATTTTATTGACGAGGATAATCGAATGACCATTGAACTGAGTGGATATCATGTTCCCTACCGTATTGCCCGCTATATGATTGTGACGCTCCAGGATTTAATGGGGGAGAATGGATTAAATGCAGTATTAAAACAGCGGGGGTTGCCCAGCTTTCAGGAAATCTGCCCACCTGATACCATGGAAAACAAATTTGATTTTGCGATTTACTCAGCCATTTGTGAAGCCGTTTCTAACACGTATGGCCCGCGCGGGGCAAGAGTTTTCCTCATCCGGGCTGGAAAAGCAGGTTTTCGTAATGGCATTCAAAGTTTTCTTGATAATTATGGAGCTGGACTGGAAGCAACCGGAAAATTAATCCCCCTCTCGATCAAATTACCTCTTTTTCTTAAATGGATTGCTAAAAACTACACCGAGACCAGTGATCGAATTGTGGAGATCAAAGATAATGGCGATCATTACCTTTACATCAATAAACGCTGTCCGGTTTGTTGGGGACGGCAAGTGAGCACACCGGATTGCCATATTACTCTCGGTTTTATACAGGAAGCCACCAGTTTTATTTCAAATGGTGCTCAATTTCAGATTCGCCAGGTAACCTCTATCGGTGCGGGTGATGCCAGTTGTGATTTTATCATTCCAAAGCGACCATTAGAATAAACACAAAAAAATCCAAAAAACAGGCTGCAGTGAGCCTGTTTTTTAATTCATCAAGGCTGGATGAGATGCAATATTTAATCCAAATCTTCATCAATTTAAATTATTGATGAGTATAAATTGTAATAATAAATCTTTATATGTATAATAATAAAATCTAAATAATCCCAAAAAACATAACAAGGCATTTCCATCATGGAAGAAAAAGAAGTTGTCGTTGAGGCTTTCACCGAGCTCGCACCACGATACGAAAGCGTAGTAAATAATGAATTGCATAAATTTTGGGGGTGGAGTTATGAAGGTTTCATTCAATATCTAATCAAAAATACTCTGATTAACCCAGGAGATTTATTGTTGGATATTGCTACAGGAACCTGTGTGATCCCCAGAGCGATCATGCATACCAATCCAAATTGTAAAGTCGTCGGTGTGGACATCACACAGGCCATGTTAATCCATGGTAAGCAGAAAATGGGAAGTGAATTGTTCGGGAAAAAAGTTTTCCTCACCACTGGAGATGCGATGCAGATGCCCTTTGAGCCATCGTCCTTCGATCTGGTGGTGTGTGGATTGGCAACCCATCATATGCAGGTAAACCAATTAACAGCCGAAATTTTTCGAATTCTCAAGGAAAATGGCAGGTTTTCACTGGCTGATGTTGGGGGTTCAAAATTATGGCGCAATCCGGTGATCAATTTTTTTATAAAAATTCTGGCGTATATCTATTTTCTCGTAACGGAAAATAAAGATCGAGCATGGGCAGAAGCTTCTGCTGTATCGAATGTCTTCACAGCGGAAGATTGGCATCATATTCTTGATCAGGCGGGGTTTAAGGAAATAAAAATCACTTTATTAAAATCCAGTAAATTTTGGGTCCCAGACCCGTTGTTAATTCAAGCCAACAAATAAGGAGAAATGATGTCGGAATTAAGAGAACTTCTTCAGCAAGGGAAAAAAGCAGAGATCTGGACCAAACTATGTGGTCATCTCGACCTGAACATTGATGAATATATGGAAATTCAGGAACGCCTATTGTTTGAGCAAATTGAGTATCTTAAGAATAGTGAGATTGGAAGGGCATTACTGGGTGAAAAAATTCCTGCCACCATTGAAGAATTTTGTAACCTGGTTCCATTGACGACTTATAAAGACTATGATCCTTTCTTGAATGATCAAAGCTCCAAATCTTTGCCTTTTGAACCCTATGGATGGGCTCGCACTTCTGGACGTTCTGGGGAGTATCCCTGGAAATGGGCACCCTATACAAAGCAAATGTTCGACCAGCTAGGGACAGGATCTATCACGGCAATTATTTTATCCTCTGCAACGCGCAAAGGTGAAGTGAATATTGATCCCCATAATGTTCTTTTGCTTGGGACCGCTCCCAGACCCTACATGTCAGGATATCTAAGCATG
>DAOUGX010000431.1:0-3572 GCA_034428855.1 Anaerolineaceae bacterium
TGGTAGCCCACGGCATCAGCCATCCCAACGGCGTGCGGGTCCACGACGGCCAGGTGTACGTCACGGTGAGCATGTTGCCCAAGGTGAAGCGGCCCGACGGCCTGCTGGTGAGCGCCGTCTACCGCTTCGGCTTGAACGAAGAGAACGTGGCGGTGAAGAACACGCTGGACGACCCGAACCTGCTGGCCACGCTCGTCACCCGCAACCGCGACTGCCAGTACGGCGCCGACGGCCTGGTCTTCGACAGCCAGGGGAACCTCTTCGTGGGCAACTTCGGCGACGGCGCGCTGCACAAGTTCACCTTCGACCCGGCCGGCAAGCTGGCGGGCGAGGGCATCCTGGCGAAGATGGCTGTTTGTGGCTTTCTACCTCGATTTACCGATGGATTTGACCACCGACATGTATGTACCACAATCTGCTGCAGATATCCTTAAGACCAGAAATTTAAGGGTTGAAAACTTATCCTATCTTGAAGCTCATACGATTCCTAATCCGGTATCGGAAAAAATACAATCCACACCTCAACCCGAAGAAATAACTACTGAAGTTGGAACCTTAGAACCAACAGCAGAGCATACTCCCCAGGTGACAGATGGAACAATTAAAGGGAAAACCACCTTTGCTGATTTATTGGAATGGGGTCTTGACGCAGAAACGATAGAAAGTGTGCTGGGTATGCCTATGCCTTCAGCACCAGGAATGACTGTTAAAGATTTCTGTACACAAAATGGTTTAAGTTTTGAAACGATTAAAACGAATTTACAGGCAGAACTGGAAAAATTAGATTAGTAATAATAATAATAGAACGGATGAGAAGAAGTTTCCATAAATTATCCAAAATTTATGGAGTCATACTCCACAAATTAAGTAAAATTTGTGGAGTTGTGATCATTGATTTTTTTCTTCTGATTGATTAGAAGATTAATGGATGGAACCAATGAAATTAAAAATACACCAATTTTTATGAGCGAATCGTTAAAAAAAACTCACTCATCATTCATGTTGAAGGAAGTCCGTAAATCAGGTATGATTGGACAATTCCATTTTTTCAGCAGGACATAATCATGCAGACACAACGAATCGTGATTAAATTGGGTTCTTCCACTCTAACGCAAGGTACTCCGGACATCTCCATGGAGCATATGATCGAGTTGGTGCGGGTGATCGCCAGGCTTCACCAGGCAGGACATCAGGTTGTTCTGGTAAGTTCCGGAGCGATGGCAGTCGGGCGTTCAACGCTCGGTCATCCGGTTTTACCGCGGCATATCCCGGCCAAGCAAATGCTGGCAGCTGTGGGGCAATCACGATTGATGGAAATTTACTCTCAATTGTTTGGGTATTATAAAATTCCGGTAGGGCAGGTGTTATTGACCCGTGAAGATTTATCCAACCGTAGACGTTATCTGAATGCACGGAACACCCTGGAAGCGATGATCCAATACCGGATCATACCCGTGATCAATGAGAATGACACCGTCAGTACCGAAGAAATTCGCCTGGGAGATAATGATAATCTTTCGGCATTGGTAGCGACTTTAACCGAGGCCGATCTGTTGGTCCTGTTCACCGATCAGGACGGTCTTTTCACAGCTGATCCACGCAGCGATCCCAATGCACAGGTCATTCAGGAAATTTCTTCCAGTGAAATTCCGGAGGAAGTATGGAAGGTGGCTGGTGGTACATCCAGTGGTTTAGGCACTGGGGGAATGTTCACGAAAATCCAGGCAGCAGAATTAGCCCGTCGCTCCGGTTGTGCGGTGGTGATCTCCCATGGGCAGCATCCAGGTAGAATTTGGGAGATTGTTGCTGGAAAACCAGTTGGAACCCGTTTTACTCCGTTAATTTCCAAATTGGAGTCCCGGAAACGATATATGCTGGCAGAATCGCGCCATAATGGGGGCTGGTTGCAATTAGACCATGGTGCTGTGCGTGCAGTACAGGAAGGTGGTAGCCTCCTGCCGGTGGGAATCACCAGGTCTGGGGGGAATTATGCCCGTGGGGATATCGTTAAATTGAAGGATGAACTTGGAAAAGTGTTCGCCCTTGGAATGATAAACTACAACCATGAAGATTTACTGAAAATCATCGGGTTGCAATCTCAGGAAATTGAGCAAGTGTTGGGATACAACTATGGTGAGGAAGTAGTACACCACAACAATTTGCTGTTTTTATAATGTAAGGTGGTAAATAAAATGGACATGCTTCAGATTGGAATGATGGCACGTACTGCATCCAGAAAATTAGCTCAATTAACGAATGAACAAAAAAATAAATTCCTGCTCGAACTCGCAGATAAATTGCGAAAGCATGCAGGTGATGTCCTGTCTGCTAACCAAATAGATGTACAGGCTGGATATCAAGCCAATATGAGTGCTGCAATGATCGATCGCCTGATGTTGAACCAGTCCAGGTTAAACAACATGGCCAGTGACCTGGATGACCTGATCAAGATGCCGGATCCAGTTGGGACGATCATCGAAGAAAAAAAGCTCAACAATGGTCTGCATGCCAGGCGCATTCGTGTACCGCTGGGAGTGATGGCAGTCATTTACGAAGCGCGCCCGAATGTGACTGTGGATATCAGCGCACTGGGGATTAAGTCCGGTAATGCGGTCATTTTACGCGGTGGCAAGGAAACATTGAACAGTAATAAAGCACTGGTGAAAATGATTCAGGATTGCCTGCAAATAGTTCAGATACCGCCAGAAGCCGTTCAATTTATTGATGATCCTGATCGATCCCTGGTGGATGAATTGGTGAAAATGGATCGATATGTGGATATTTTGATACCACGTGGTGGCAATGCACTGCAGGATTTCTGTAAAGTAAATGCCAGCATGCCAGTCATGACGGGTGGGATTGGTATCTGCCATTTATTTGTGGATGAGAGTGCTGACTTATCACGTTCGGTGGAGGTGATTCATAACGCCAAAGTTCAACGGCCTTCGGTATGCAACGCATTGGATACATTACTGGTGCATGAAAAAGTAGCCAGGGACTTTTTAACCCTGATGGGTGAAAAACTTCTCAAAGATAAGGTCCAATTACATTGTGATCAGGTATCCTTTTCTATTTTGGCAGAGAATTTTCAAGAGGGTATTCAGCCTGCCGAAGAAGGAGATTTCGATCGTGAATGGTTAAGTCTGGTTTTGGGCATCAAAGTGGTTAATTCCCTTGAGGAAGCTATGCAGCATATTCATCAACACAGTACTCAACATTCCGATGGAATATTAACTCAGAATAAAGAACATGCCCGCCAGTTTGTGAATGAGATTGATTCGGCAGCTGTGTATGTCAACGCCAGCACGCGTTTCACGGATGGCGCACAATTAGGTCTGGGAGGTGAGGTGGCTGTATCTACGCAGAAACTGCATGCCCGTGGTCCGATTGGGTTAGAGGGTCTGACGACATATAAATGGGTTTTGGAAGGAGAATACACGGTCAGGATTTAGGGTTTAGGCACTAGGTGTTTGGTCTTAGGCATTAGTGTGTCGTCCTGAATTACATTTACAAATTGTTTGAAAAATATTATTATTTTTCTCGTAAACTGAAAGTGCAACACACCTGGTTTT
>DAOUGX010000432.1:0-4443 GCA_034428855.1 Anaerolineaceae bacterium
AAGGATTATCTGTTCGGTGAACGAGTTTACATCATCTTAAGCCTGGCTGCGAAAACCACTTTAGCCTGGTTGATTTTCTCGGGAATTTTTGCTCCCAGCCTTTAGAGAATCCAATCTAATCGAAAAAAACGGTTGATCAATAAAAGGTCAACCTTTTTTATTATTAACATTTTGATGCTTGATTATCCATCTGGATAGATGGGTTTTTTCAAAGGGATTTACATTTATTATTTTTGGAAATAACTAATGAGTTCAACCTGAAATATCATTGAATTAATGAAGAAAAATTTTGGAAAAAGAATTAAATCAATAGAAGAATTTCCAGATGAAGCAGATTGTTGATTTGATTATTCAAAAGAAAGAATTGATCGCCTTTAATTGATGATAAATTATTGTTTCCAGTCTACGTTTTAACATAATAATTTGAACTTAATATTGGTCAATACTTACTAAGTAATAAGATGGATTTTCATAAATCAATATTTCATTTTCAACTTGAAAATTTTTATTGTTTTTTGGTATGACAACATAATCTGCTCCAAGATTCTCCACAAAATTAAAGAATCCCTGAGAATCACTTAAATACCATTCGGTTGAGGTTTCATATTGATCCAAAATTGTATAAATATCATGCCAGATCAACATTTTTCCAGGATGAGAAAACCCCAATCCTCTATCTTTCCAGGAATATACTAAAGACCTCTGTGAAATATATCTAACTGATAATGGTAATGTATCCTGAGATTGGTTGGAAAAAAATATACCTGCTTGTTGGCTTGTATTTTGGTTTATAGCTATCAAAAGATTTTGGAGGTCTGTCTTTTCGGAACATAATAGTTTTTTTTGTGATAAACATGCCTGAGTTTTCTTAAAAAACAATAAATCATTGCTCCGAAAAGTTCCATAATGTCCTACAAACAATAAACCAATTAAAATTAAAATAATTTTCCCCATTTTGGAGTTTATCGCGTTGTGTAAATGGCTGAAACTGGCAAGAGTAATTAATCCAAAAACCGGAACAAAGAAACGGGTTCCTCTAATTAATTCTGTTTCAATAGGTAATACCCGCAAATAAGCTTCAATTATCCTTTCACTGAATGGAATAATGATTGAAACGATACCAATTCCCAACAACCATAAAATTGTTAGTTTAAAAAGCCTTCTTGAATCATCTCTCAAAAACCAAAGAAGAAATAACCCTAGCAAAGCAGACGGCAGGAGCCATGTATCAGCATAAAAATCACTAAGCAATTGGACAGATGATCTCACATCAAGAATATTTGGAGGAAAATAGGTTCTATATAATCGAATGATGGTTTCATAATCAAAGGGGACAACCTGTTGTTTTATCGATAAGTAATTTATTATAAAAACGGATCCCACAATAATCATAATAATAGATAAGCCTGAAATTGTAAGAATTCTTTGTTTATAATTCCAATTCTTGGGCATTATCGCCAAAAAGCCTAAGATAACCATAGCCATTATCGTTGGTGTACCTACTGCATGTACGTAGGTTAACAGTCCTGTACATATAGCAATAATTATCCAATTTTTTGGCTTGTCTTTCCAAATCCAAATCAATGACAATAAATATGGGAATAACGCTTGCAAAAATGTTCGTGGAACTGAATCTTCGGCGATCCCCCAATTTTCAAAAAGCAAATAGACAGGAATTGAATTAAAAATTACAAGTAGTACTGACCAAAACCTGTTTTTTAGAATGATCCTGCCTAATAAATAATTACCAAAAAAAGTTATAAAGGCGGTAGGTCCTAATATTATGACAAATGGAAGGGTGTAATTATTAAGAATTTTTCCTAAAAAACGGATAATGATTACATGTAATTGAAAATAAAGTTTGAAATTATCCTCATCCTGCAGGTAAAAATCTTTTTCAAAATAGTCTGGATTGTTCACTGCGATGGCCATCGATGAAATATTAGCAGCGTCACTACCTAAAATGACATTTGGGTAATTATTTTGCAATCGCTCAATTACTAACAGCATTGAAACCAAAACAGCAAAAATAATAAAGAAAATATCCAGTTTGTTTATCTTTTTCCCACATAATGGAGATGATATTTGATTGGTAACTTGTAATTTTGAGCGAAAACCCCAAAACCACTCATCAATTTTATTTAGATTAGTCAGCAACTTTTTCGAATAGAAGTCCTGAAAAATTTTCAAATTGTTGACTACAAAGACTGACAAGGTTGATACTATGATTAATACCCACCCCAGATACTTAAACAATTTCATAGAATTTGTACCTGGGCTTCTACCTATCTTATTCAAAACCCAACCATTAATGGACGCATCAAAAACTCCGACAATGATAAAGATTCCAATTATTATTAAAATGAAGGAAATCAAATAAATTATTGTTTTTTTCATATCAGACCTTAGGATAATAGAAGTTCTTGCTAATAGAAGAATATTTCCATTTACTTGAGAATTGAATAAGCGGTCACAATCATTGAGTTATGAATTTTATGAATACCCCTGATCAATAAATTATCGGTATATTTTTTACAAACAAAGAATTGTTCTTCGAATTGTTCTCTAAATTGACTTCCACCTTTTGACTTTTTATGAATACGAAAAGCCGAAATCGGTTGATTAACAATTTTGGGATTTACAAATTGATAGGCTCTAATCCAAAAGTCATAATCCATTACATATTTTAATGAGTCATCAAAGAAACCGATCTCGTTTAATAAAGTTTTTCTCCAAAATGTACTCGGTTGAATTATATAATTTGTGACTAACAATAAATTCATTGATGAAATATTCCTGAAGAAACGTTTATATTTCACAATAAATGGTTGAATTTGTTTTTCATTTGCATCTATTATTAAATAATCTCCGGTCATCCAGAGTACACCATCCTCTTCAAAGCATTCAGAAATAATGCTCAAAGAGTTAGGTAATAGAAAATCATCAGAATTTATGAATCCTATTATTTCTCCGGTTGCTAAGCGTAAACCTTTATTAATTGCGTCGGATTGTCCATTATCCTTTTCTGATATCCATTTAATATTTGAATCATATTTCTTTAATATTTCAATTGTGATATCAGAAGACCCACCATCCATTACAATAATTTCTAAATCAGGGTATTTCTGATCCAGGAGAGAAGTAATTGTCTTTTCTATATAAATTCCTTGATTTAAACTTGGAATAATGATGCTAATTTTTTTCATTATTACAAATTCTCATCTTTTCGCGAGAAAAGTTGGAGCGGTTTTTCCGGAATATCATTCATGTCCTGAGAAATAAATTGAAGTAACAACTGAACACCAAGAATAATCGGTAAAACAGCAATTAATACAGTTCCTGTAGTTGCAGGCACACCGGATATTCTCGATTCATTCCAATAAAAAAGTCCCCATATTATGCCAAACAAGATAAATATTATTCCAAGGATTAATGCAAGTGAACCAAAAGTAAAATTATACAAATAATATTGGAATATCACACGACGCGTGGTTGCTTTTAATAACCGGCCTGGAAAAGAAAATAAAACTCTTCTGATAGACAATGAGCTTTCTTCATCCTGGTATCTGGCTGGAATATAAACATCTTTAATGACTGCACCAATGTGTCTCATTGCGATCAATAAACTGGTCTCAAAAAAATAATCATTTGCAATTCTGGATTTGTCAATATTCGTCCAAACACTTCTATGCATAGCGGTAAATCCATTTGTTGGATCAAAAATTTGCCAGTATCCTGAAGCTACTTTTACCAAAAAAGTCAATCCCAGATTTCCCAACCTCCTGACAAATGGCATATTTTTTATCTGGCTGAGATGTAAGAAACGGTTCCCCTTTGTAAAATCAGATTCTAGATTAATTATGGGTGAAATCAACTCCAGTAATTTATTAGGGTCCATCTGGTCATCACCATCCATTTTAACCATTATCTGTGACCCTAAAGAAACAGCATGGTTATAACCTGTTTTCATAGCACCACCGACACCCTGATTATTTTCATGAGTGAGGACGACAAGGCGGGGATCGGAGATTTCGCTTAATATTAAACCAGTCGAATCCGGGCTGGCATCATTGACTACAATAATAGTCTTCACAAAATCAGGGATACTCTCTATAACATGCTTAATGTGTTTTTCTACCTTGTAAGCTGGAATGATTATAGTTAGGTGTTGATTTTCCAAATTTCCTCTTTTTCGAAATTGTTGAGGTGTGTAAAGGCAAATTTATTTATATCATATTAAATATATTTATCTTGAGTTAGACATTCCTATTAATTCAAGATTAAATTGATCAATCTTTATATCTAATGCTTAGTATCACCAGTAATCCATTTTTTAAATTGAAAGAATTATGAAGGATATCATGCTGATAAGGCAAGGGTTATAAAATTCAAAATTCAAACTAAAACCTTTATTTTTTTATTTCAGCAAAAGTATAAGGAATA
>DAOUGX010000433.1:0-4332 GCA_034428855.1 Anaerolineaceae bacterium
CCCGCAGGTATTGAGTCATGCCACTGACGCTTAAAACTCTGGGTCCGAAAAAGCTCATTTGTTCTGCCATGAAATTAAGAATACCGAACATATCATTTGCTGTCAATCAGAAAACGATGACTTGTCTGACAAAATCATTGGAAATTTATTTTATTGTCAGGCTTAATTTTCTGCTACAATCAAACTAATCTCTACTGGAAAGGTAAGAATGGATCATCTCTGGTCTCCCTGGCGTATGCATTACATCAACAACAAATCTGAAGAACCACGTTGTGTTTTTTGCCATGCATTGGAACAAACAAATGACAGCGAGTATCTGATTTTACAACGCGGTCATTCAGCATTCGTAATGCTTAACCGTTTTCCGTACACCAGTGGCCATCTGATGGTGCTGCCCTATGAGCACCAGCCTTCTTATGAATCCCTGAAGGCTGAGACGCGTGCAGAGATGATGGAATTGATCAACACCGCCACAATCATCCTGAGGAAAGTATACAATCCGCATGCCTTCAACCTGGGTGCCAATCTCGGGGAGGATGCCGGTGCCGGGATTGCCCCACATTTTCACTTTCACATCGTTCCGCGCTGGCGAGGGGATAGTAATTTTATGTCGGTCACCTCAAATACCCGTGTGCTCCCGGAAGACCTCCAGGTCAGTTATCAGCGTCTGAAAGCAGCCTGGGGGTAGGAATTGGGGGGTAGAGGTTAGGTGTTAGGTGTTAGTGTGTCGTGTGTCGTCCTGAAATTGATTTACAGATTTTTAGGATTTCAATGGTACCACGACGATCTCGCCAATAATGGGAACAAAATTGTGGGGTGTGGACGTCTTAATCATATGAAAACAAAAACTTTTGCCCGAATCCTGCTACTGATTACTTTGATTTCAGTACTTTTGTCTGCCTGTGCGGTGGATCAGCAAGCTACTCCTCAGGCAACATTACCCATTATGGATCCACCGGTTGTTGCTACGCAAACGATTGCATTCCCCACCCGCGTATTACCAGATAAATTTGATCAACTCACTCCCATCGTACCCATTGGAAAAGAACCGATTGATATGACCCCTATTTCTCCTGTTGACCTGCCTGCCAATCTGCAGGAAGTTGCTGAACAGGCTCTGACTGTCCTGGCTGAAAAATTATCAATTCAAAAGGATCAGATTGCTTTAATCAGTGTCCAGGCCGTGGTCTGGTCAGATTCCAGCCTGGGTTGCCCACAACCGGACATGAATTATCTCATGGTGCTTACTGAAGGCTACCGCGTAGTTCTGGCGGTTGACGATACACCTTATTATTACCACGCCAATAAAAGAGGGTACGGTATTCTTTGTGAAAGTCCAAACCCGCCTTACTCTGAAGGAGCAGTGGACCGGTGATCTTTCCCCTTCCACACCATCACAGCCAATCGTTCCACCCGGTTACGCTTTTCCAGCCAAGCAAAGGCTTTTTTTACCGTGCGGAAATAACCTGGCATGGAATCCAGATCGAGGAGTTCAGAAAAGCCAAAGCGTTCATAAAAACCCCTCAAGGAACTACGGCAGGTAAGGTATATGGGAGGTTGCTGATCATTCAGAATCTCCAGAATTAGTTTTTCCGCCACTCCCTGATGACGATATAACGGCATCACCGCTACGGAAGCTAATTCTCTTGAGCCATCCTTATGCACTTTGAGTTGTGCACAACCAATGTTGCTCCCCGGATCAAGCACAGCCACCACGAACCGTCGCCAATTTAACCCAATTGGATTAATCTTTACCTGCCAGATCAAATTGCGAATGAAAGCCGCATCGGCAGGGGTTGCATGGCGAATTTTATATGGTTTTCCGGTCGGTTCCATAATCAGGATTATAAACACATTAGATGAAAGGACTATCCACCACCTTTTACAAAAACAGCCCGGGCATATTACCCAGGCTGTTTTTGAGTAGTTTTTCTTCTTTTACTTAAAATCTTCTGCGTAGTGACACGCAACAAAATGGTTTGGCAGGATCTCGCGTAATTCCGGTTCCACTTTTGAACAATCTGCTTTGGCAAATGGACAGCGCGGGTGAAAACGGCAGCCACTGGGCGGATGGATGGGGTTGGGGATTTCCCCTTCCGGCATGGGAGTCGTTCTTCGATCATGCGGATTAGGCACAGGAACGGCCGCCATCAATGCCTGGGTATAAGGATGTAATGGGGATGTGTAAACATCACGTAAATTACCTATTTCAGCGATCTTTCCTAAATATAAAACTGCAATTTTGTCGCAAATATATTTTGCAGTAGCCAGATCGTGGGTAATAAACAGGTAGGTTAAGTCGAATTCTTCTTTCAACTGCACCATTAAATCCAATAATAATGCCCGTACGCTCACGTCCGCCATGGCGATCGGTTCATCCGCCAGTACCAGATCAGGCTTGGTGATTAAAGCCCGCGCAATGACCACACGTTGACGTTGCCCACCCGAAATCTGGTGTGGGTATTTATTGAAATAAAAACGTGCGGGGGTTAATCCCACTTTTTCCATGGTTTCCAGCGCAATATCTCGATGTTGCAAAGCACTTTCCGGGTAATGGATCTTCAACCCTTGCATGATGGAATCACCCAGTGACATACGTGGATTTAACGAAGCCAACGGATCCTGAAAAATTACCTGCATACGGCGGCGTAATTTTCTCAATTCTTCGCGGCTAAGTTTTGATAAGTCCATTCCATCGAAGTAAACTTCACCCGATGTGGCTGGTTCCAGCCCGATGGTTACACGTCCAATGGTCGTTTTTCCACTACCACTTTCACCAGCCAGACCCAGAACTTCACCTTTACGAATTTGGAAACTAACACCATCCACAGCATGAACGTATTCGAGTTGTTTTGCAAAAATCTGGTCGATAAAATTGGTTTGCACAGGAAACCATTTTTTCATATTTTTAATTTCAACCAGGTATTCACTGCTCTTTTTCATTTTATCTTCACTCATTGGGACACCTCTGTTGATTGAGATTCTTTTTGAGGGTGATCCTGATACAACCAGCACTTCACAAATCGACCTGGTTCTGCCATTTGAAAATCAGGTTCATGGGTTTCACAAATCGGCATTGCTTTGGGACAACGCGGATGAAAACGACAACCACTTGGAGGTTTGGTCAAATTGGGCGGTTCACCACCCATTTTATAAAGTTCTTCCCGTTCGTTTAATTTGATGGTCGGAACCGATCGTAATAAACCATCCGTGTAGGGATGTTTGGGATCATCAAAAATATCTTCAACTTTTCCCAATTCGACGATATGACCGGCATACATGACAGCCACACGATCCGCTAATTCAGCCACCAACGCAATGTTGTGGGTAATTACCAGTAACGAGACGCCAAATTCATCCCGAATATCCTTGAGCTGGTCTGCCAGTTTGGCTTCCACAATCACATCCAGAGAAGTTGTGGCTTCATCGGCGATGATCAGGTTCGCATTCAGCACCAGGCCCAAGCCAACCATAACCCGCTGGCGCATCCCACCGGAAAGTTGATGGGGATAGCTCAGAATACGATTCTCCATGATGCCAAGCTTTTGCAGCAATATTTTTGCACGTTCCAGTGCTTGTTCCACCTTTGTCTTCGGTTCATGCGTTTGGATGGCTTCCACTATATGTTCATCGACACGTTGTACCGGGTTAAGGGATGTCATCGGATCCTGAAAGATCATGGATACCTTTCGGCCCCGAAAAGTGCGCATTTTTTTGTCATCATAGGTCATGATGTCTTCGCCTTCGAAGATTAATTGACCATTACTGATTTTTCCCGGAGGTTGGATCATACGCATCAGGGCCTTGCCCATCGTGCTTTTACCGCAACCGCTCTCACCCACCAATCCTAAGATCTCACCTTTGAGAATGTCAAAGGATATGCGATCGACTGCACTAACCGGACCCAGACGGGTTTCGTAGGTGACCGATAAATCTTTAATTTGCATTAATACGTCTTTTTCGTTCATACGCTTACCGCTCCGCCAGGCGAGGATTGAGGATTTCAGACAAACTTTCTCCCAGCATGCTGAAGGAAAGGGTAACCATTGTTACCATCAAACCAGGATAGGTGATCAGCCACCAGGCACGCCGCAGGTAATCCTGTCCACGCGCCAGGTCAATACCCCAGTCTGGAGTATCGGGTGGTAATCCGAATCCGAGAAAACTCAAACCCGCTTCTGTTAGAATTGCATCTCCCACATTGACCGAAAAAATGATGACCACGGAAGGGATTACATTCGGGAAGATGTATTTTCTTAAAATCGTAAACCAACTGGTTCCCAGGCTTCGTGCTGCTTCAACATACAACTCTTCTTTGACCTGTAATGTCTG
>DAOUGX010000434.1:0-5469 GCA_034428855.1 Anaerolineaceae bacterium
ACAAAAGGCAAGGTGGGTTTAAGGATATAATCCCGGCGTAAACGGCGCGGTTTCATGCCCAAAGCGACACCCAGATCCACGTAATCTTCATTACTGAAGGTCACAAAAATTGTTCTCCAGGAATACACCAACTGAAAGAACAAACTTAAAACAATCGCTGTAACCGGAAGAATCATATGTTTGGCGACAATGGGTATGTACCCCCATTTCGTCGAGGGCGGGATGGTGTCAAATGAACCAAACGCAGGCAACCATTTCAGTTCCACTGCAAAGAGCATAATTAATAAAATTCCGATCACCCAGCTGGGGATGGAAGAGATCGGTGCAATCCAGGTGAAGAGGCGATCAATAAAAGAATTGTTCTTTTGGCTGAGAAATAAGGCCAGGGGTAATCCAAAAATAAACAAAATTAGATAAGATGTCGCAATCAATAATAAAGTCATGGGAAGATATTGAAGCAGAACTTCATTCAGGTTAAATCTGGTTCTCCCCTGGGCAAACGCTTCCAATGGTCGAACGGTGGAGATCCCTACACGACCCCAATCAAAACTCAATGAATTCAAGGTCCACTTTAAATGTTTTTGAAGAGGAGGGTCGTTTAATCCACTTTCTTCAATCAGTTCACCTCGATAAATATTAAGCACAGCATCCCGTTCAGAAACCGACAAATTAGACAGTTCCGGATGGTCCTGATCATAAAAACGAACGGCAATTTCGATACGCTTCTGGATAGTCGTATCCAGTTGTGGAGGTCGCATTCCAAATGTGGCCGGGATGGGACGATTAATAATCACAACCGTGATGAATGTGCCCAAAAAAATGGTGACGAAGATTAAAAGGATTTTCTTAAATAAATACCGAAAAGCCCCTTTCAAATCCACATTTTTTTGGAAGGATTGTGTTTTGCTTAATGAAGGTTCGATGAGGTTTTCTTCTTTCATTTGAATTCCAGCGGATGTATTTTTATCCATTATACGTCAACATGAATGGATAGTTACCCGGCAACTTGAAAATGAATGACTTCCACTCAACTCAGCATATAATTAGCTTTATTCGGATTCTCTTCTAAAGGATTTTCCATGAAAAATTCCAATGTAAAGCGCACCCCATTGTCACCGCGAACCTGGTTCGTGATTGGCTTGCTGTCACTCTCCGGTCAAATCGCCTGGGGGGTTGAGAATGCCTGGTTCAACACCTTTGTATTTGATACCCTCACCCCCGATCCACGGCCAATCTCCTGGATGGTGGCTATCAGTGCCATTACTGCCACTGTTACAACCTTGCTGATCGGAACACTTTCCGATCGCACTTTTACCCGTTTCGGACGGCGGCGCCCTTATATTTTATTCGGGTATATCCTGTGGGGAATTGTTACTGCACTGTTTCCGGAAGTATCCTTATTACGCCCCATTGGGTTAGCTGTCTTTATGGTGGTGGTGGCGGATGCAGTCATGACATTTTTTGGTTCTACCGCCAATGATGCCAGCTTCAGTGCCTGGACGACCGACATCACCGATACCACCAATCGTGGTCGGGTGGAGGGCTTAATTCAAATGAGCGTGTTTGTCTCTTTCATCCTGACAACCGCGCTGGCCGGGATGGTGATTGAACAATTCGGTTATTTTGTATTCTTTTATGGGCTGGGTGGGCTGGTGGCATTGACTGGTCTGGTTGGTGGATTACTATTAAAAGACGCCCCTGTCAGCGAAGAAGAGAGAAACCAGATACGACCTCCCTACTGGCGCGAAGTGTTGAACACCTTCAGTGTAGATATCGTCCGCAAGAATCGTACTCTTTTTCTCCTATTAGTAGCCGTCTCAATCAATGGTATTGCCTGGCAGGTAACCTTTCCTTATCTGTTGATCTACATTGAACACTTCCTGGGGTACGATAAGGGCACCATGGGGTTGATTATGGGAGGTGTCCTGGTGATCACCGCGCTCAGTACGATTCCATTGGGTATGCTGGTGGATCGTATTCCCCGGCGTACTTTCATCCTTTGGATGGCTGTTTCTTCTGCAATAACCGCTTTGATATTTTCCTTCGCCCGGGCAATTCCATTTCTTCTGGTTGCTGGAGTATTACAAACGGTCACCATGGCAGCTTTTGGCATTGTATCTGGCGCCTGGTTGAAGGATTTGTACCCTACCCAGCAGCGGGGACAATTTCAAGGTGTTCGCATGGTTTTTTGGGTGCTGATACCCATGGTGATCGGCCCTGCCATCGGCTCATTCCTGATTCGCACCTACGGAATCCCGACTTTGTTGAATGGTGAAGCGGGGTTTATTCCCACACCTGTGATTTATTATGTTGCAGCGGTTATCAATTTAGTCGCTCTACTTCCATTGCTCCGTATTTCCAGACTTTCTCCACTCCCCGAGGTTGAGGTATGACCTTCTCAGAGTGGCACCCTGTCCCTGGAAAAATTCAGACTCGCTGGGCCAAGCAGGTCGACCCGCTCTGCCCATTGCCTGAGTACCCACGCCCTCAAATGGTGAGGGATGAATGGATCAATCTGAATGGACTCTGGGAGTACGCTGTGCTCCCACAGGATCAGGATATTCCGGATGAATACCAGGAGCAAATTCTGGTGCCTTTCCCGATAGAGTCATCCTTGTCTGGGGTTTATAAACCATTACAGCCAGATGAACGACTCTGGTATCGGCGAAAGATTGAAATTCCGGTAGACTGGAAACGAAAACGGGTAATCCTGCATTTTGGCGCTGTTGATTGGCAAACTGAAATCTGGTGTAATGGGATATATCTGGGTCAACACCAGGGGGGGTATGATCCATTCGATTTTGAATTAACCACAGTACTTCGATACGGCGCTGAGAATGAATTGGTGGTGAAAGTATATGATCCCACCAGCGCTGGCCGTCAGGAACGCGGTAAACAGACCCTTCAACCCGGTTTTGTTTTCTATACAGCTGTATCCGGTATCTGGCAAACTGTCTGGCTGGAAGCTCTACCTGAGGTGTATATCAAAGAGATCCGATTAACACCGCAGGTTGATCCCCCTCAGATCTCAGTGCAGGTCTCCTTATCCGATCATCTCTGGGATCATGAAATTCAGATTGATTTGCAGAAATCCGGATGCAATTTGATGCAGGCAAGCGGAAATGCTGCTCAACCCATTCTGCTTCATTACACGGATGCAGAATTATGGTCACCGGAAAACCCAGCCCTATATGATCTGGAGATCCGCTTAATCCACAAAAACGAGGTATTGGACACCATCAAATCTTATTGTGGTTTCCGTGAAATTAAACTTCAACCCGATGAACATGGAATTCCAAAAATCTTTCTCAATCGAAAACAGATCTTTCAATATGGCCCGCTGGACCAGGGTTATTGGCCAGATGGACTTTACACCGCTCCTACCGATGAAGCTTTGTGTTTTGATATTGAATTCTGCAAATCCCTGGGCATGAACATGATCCGTAAGCATATCAAAGTGGAACCTGCACGATGGTACTACCATTGCGACCGGCTGGGGATGTTGGTCTGGCAGGATATGCCCTGCGGGGGTAAGGTGCCACATACATTGGTCCTCGGGATGGGATTTCTCCTCAATCTCAAGATCAGGGATGATCGTCGTTTGCATTGGTTTGGTAGAGAGGATCCCCAGGTACGTGAGAATTTTAAGGGTGAATTGGAAGCCATGCTCAAAAATCTCCATAACCATCCATCGATCATCGTGTGGGTGCCATTCAATGAATCCTGGGGACAATTCTATGCGCGGGAAATTGGTGATTGGGTCAAAGCCAGCGATCCTTCCCGTCTGGTGGATGTTGCTTCTGGCTGGTTTGACCAGGGCAATGGAGACATTTACTCCATCCATAAATACGTCGGACCTAAAATGCCACGCACCGAAATGAATCGGGCAGTTGCACTCTCTGAATTCGGCGGCATCGGTCTCAAAGTAGAAGGGCACCTCTGGCAGGAAGAAAGGTTATTTGCCTATCGTATGGTTAAAAACAGCCCGGAGTTGACCAGCTGGTATCTAAAGTTAATGGAAAAATTGATGGTTCTCAAAGAACAAGGTCTGGTGGCAGCAATTTATACAGAAATTTGCGATGTGGAATATGAGATTAATGGTTACCTGACTTATGATCGTGAAGTGCTGAAAATGGACAGGGATTTAATTCGTGCTGCCCATCAAAAATTAGTATCCTCTGACTGTTAAATAAAATAAAGCAAATTATCAACGCTTAGTGGAAGAGTCGTATTTAAGCTTCCGAGTGCTCATGCCTGTGGTGCAGATCCGGCCAGTGCGGGTGTGAATGGTTTAAGAATTCATGTTGGTGGGCATGCGAATGCCACCCGGAAATTTTTTCTGAGGTGTGATGCTCATGGTGGCCGTCATCATGGCGGTGTGGATGTTCATGAACCAATTTTTGATGTAAATGGTTGTGTTGGTGTTGTTCACGCATCAGCAAAATCAATGATGCGATAAATAGAAGAACAGCTACAGCCAATTGCCAGGTAAATTTTTCTCCAAGAATAAAAATTGACAATAAAATCCCCCAAAAAGGTGCGCTTGAAAATATTAATTGACTGCGGGTTGCTCCTAATTGTTGCGCAGCCGTGATATACAGCACAATACTGAAGCCATAAGCAAAGACACCTAAAACCACCCCTCCCAATACAGACCCGATCGAACCAGATATTGGCGCAAGGCTGATACCAATCACCAGGTTGGTTGTTCCAGCTACCAGTCCTTTCCAGAGTGTTGATTGCGCAGGGGTAATCCCATCGATCAGTGCTGTCAGATGATTATCGATTCCCCAGCAGATGCAGGCAAGTGTAACCAGTGCACCAGCCAAAACACCGGCAGATCCTTCTCCAGTCGTCAGAATGATGGCTGAAAGCAGAATGCCTCCTGCAGCCAACCAGCCTGTTTTCGTCAGGTGATCCTTAAAGATGAAATGACCCAAAAGCGCAGTCGCAACCATTTCAAGATTTAACCACATCGAAACGGATGCAGCATTCGCTAAACGTAATCCGGCTAATAACGCAACCGGCCCTAAGAGACCACCAAACAGGACAGCCCCCAACAGGCGCAGTTTATTCTTCCGATCCATCTTCCAGGGTGGGGTGAATTTTCGATCCCGAATTACCAGAATGACTACCCCCAGTGCTGCTCCCATATATAACAAACCTGCTAATTGAAAGGAGGATAATTCATCCAGTAAATTTTTGCTCAGAGGCGTTGCTGAACCAAACAACAGGGCAGATAAAATGGCGATTAGAATGACAGGAATTTGCAAATTTCGACTCCAGGACCAGATTACAGGAAATTTGTAATTGTGATTAGCACCACCATTTTTGGAACCACCACATAATTCCAAAAAGATTTCCAAGGATGCTGATTATCACCAGTGCTTTAAATAACCAGGAAGGTTTTGTACCAATTCCCAGGGCTAATAAAAACAAAATCGGGACAATAAAGTCCATCAAATAGCG
>DAOUGX010000435.1:0-4314 GCA_034428855.1 Anaerolineaceae bacterium
ACATTATCTCAAAGTGGAATGGCTCACCGGTGGTGGAAAAGTGGACATTTAAAACCAGGAGAGGAAAAAGTAGAACCGGGTTCGGTCATCAAATTTGAAAAAAATTGGATGGTCAAAATGGTCATCAATGGATTTGGCGCTGTCGTCACATTCTTCGTGACCATCATTTTTGCTGTCACAAAATTTGCTGATGGAGCCTGGGTTGTAGTCATTTTGTTACCCGTCCTGGTCGTTATATTTTTCTCCATTCATCGACATTACCAGAATTTAGCTGCTCATCTCACCCTTGAAACCTATGCCGGTCACCATCACATTGGACGCCATCGGGTGATTTTACCGATTGCAAGTGTTCATCAAGGTACTTTGAAAGCCCTTAAATACGCTGAGTCTTTGTCCAAGGATATTACTGCAGTACATGTCTCTATCGATGAGGATGAAGCCCTTAAATTACAGAATAAATGGGAAATTTGGGGTGATGGAATTCGATTGGTAATCCTGGAATCCCCGTATCGACTGATGATTGAGCCATTGATTGATTATGTATCGGAAATATCGAGCAACAGATTAGAAAATGAAATGATCACCATTGTGATTCCACAGTTTATTCCACGTCGATTCTGGACAAATGCTCTCCATATGAGAACTGCCGATACATTGCGGAAAATATTAATGGGACAGAAAGATATCGTGATCGTTGAAGTACCTTATCAGGTAGATTAAACAAAAGGAATTAACATGAAAGTAATTATTGTAGGTTGTGGTCGATTAGGCTCGGAGTTAGCTCACTTGCTGCATCAGCATGGCAATGAAGTAGCTTTGATTGATCTGGATGAATCAGCTTTCTCGATTCTCAAACCCGATTTCCGAGGACACCTGGTAGAAGGTGATGCACTCAGCCTGGATGTATTGAAAAGAGCTGGCATCGAGTCTGCTGATGCTGTAGCGGCTGTAACCAGCAATGACGCTATTAACCTGGTAATCGGTAGAATTGCTAAGGAAATATACAATATCCGAAATGTCGTGGCACGAAATTTTGAACCGAATATTGGTGAGCTTTTTGAACAATTCAACCTGGAAGTTATCAGCGGTACCAGTTGGGGTGCATCCCGTTTAGAAGAAATGATCTTAAATGAACAATTTAAAGTCGTTTATTCTTTCGGCGATGGAGCTGTTGACTACTATCAGGTCATTATTACAAAACCATGGGTTGGTAAAAAAGTATCTGATCTGAATATGATTTCCAATCAATGCGTGCTGGCATCTATCACTCGATGTGGAAAATCCTTCATTCCCAACACAAACGATGTTTTTGAAGAGGATGATCACTTACACTTCAGTGCAACTCATGAAGGTATTGCAGCATTACGAACCAAATTAATGGGTCAGGAGCAGGAGGTCTGATATGTTTGTCATTATTGCAGGTGGTGGACGCACCAGCACCTTTTTAGCTCGAAACCTGATTAAACAGGATCATATAGTTCGCGTAATTGAATCCAGAGAAAAAGTTCTTTCCAGTCTCCATCGTGAACTACCCACAGAGGTTATCATTGAAGGGAATCCATTAAATCCAGACATTTTCAAACATGCAAAGCCTGAGAAAGCCGATGTGTTTGTTGCTGTTACAACCAATGATGAAGAAAACCTGGTGTTATGTTATGTAGCCCGTTCGAAGTATAAAATAAACCGGACGATCGCGCGTGTCAATAATCCACGTAACGCCTGGTTATTCAATAAAACTTTTGGGGTGGATGTTCCCGTCAATCATGCCGAGATCATTTCAAGCTTGATCGAAGAGGAAATGTCTTTGGGCGATATGATGACCTTGCTCAAATTACGAAAAGGTAATTATGCGCTGGTGGAAGAGAAGATTCCAGCTGGTGCAATCGCCATTGGTCAGGCGATCAAAGATTTACATCTACCAGAACAATGTGTAATCGCTGCCATTTTCCGTCAGGGAGAGGTGGTCATGCCACATGGAAATACCATTTTTGAAGTCGGTGACGAAGTTCTGGCAATTACCGATCGGGAAGGCGCTGAAGAATTTCAAAAAGTGTTCTCAGACCTTAAATTGCGGAACGGTAAGAACCTCTGATGATCTTATCGTAAATGTGCCGGTAGTGTCAGGAATCCGGTTTTGCCACTACCTTTTTCATTTTCACTGAATGGAAATTTCCGGATGATAAACTCGCAAGCTTTATCACCGGTAGCCACACACGCAAGTTCCTGAACTGGATATTCATCCTTGCCGAACAGAGCATGTAATCCCCCACGGATCATTCCAACTGTATAAAAACATACGGGGCTTGTTTTGTTTCTCACTCCCCAACAGGCTGCACTTTGTTGAAATGTGAGGTGATAATGACTGGAACTTTCTTCGATCTTTATTTTTTGGTCACTGGTCGCCTGAAGAAGATGACTGATCATTTCCAGACTGACCCGTAACCGTAATGTGCTCTCTTTATTTTTTTCCAACCACACTAGAGTTTCCCGCATCACCTCAGTTCCCAAGAAACACTTCGCGAAACTTCGCTTGGATGCAGAATAAACCAGAGTTTTCAACGCGGTGTTCCCAAAAATTTCCTCCAGTTGTTGATTAATACCAACCAGTGCTGCATACGGAGCGGTTTTTTCATGGCGTGTGCTCACTATTTTCCGAACCTGATCCATCCATCCGGATCGTTTTAATACCATTATCACGCTTTTTTCCCCCACCAAGGAAACCAGCTCATTTAAGTAGGTTAATAAAACTTTTCCAGAAATATAGAAATCGTTGTTCGATTGAACACTCATCTTATTCCTTTGATGAATTGGGACTGAAAGATACTCAAGCATATGGTTTTTTCCACAACTTCTCTACATAGATTATAGAGTTTTTTTGGTCCAAATGGCATAGTCATCCCTTACAACCAGGCAGAATCGAGAAATTTTGAATTAACAAATCTGTAAGGTTACTTTATGCAATTATTGTACCAAAAACAGGATAGACCACCTGGTCGAAATAATGGTGAAATCATTCGATGTACATTCCTAATAATTGATCAGGTTTTTTACCCGGTCATAAATTTTTATCAAAGGAATGTTAAATTCCTGGGCAATTTGACGACAATCTTCATATTCAGGAGTAATTTGGTAAACCTTTCCATCCATCCATTTTCTTTTGACCCTTACTGTCCCCCATTCGGTCTGGATTTCAATACGATCACGTTCAGCTTCATAACGGGAAACCGGATAAACTCGTACACCAAATGTTGTAGTTTCTCTTAAAAGCAGATCCGCCAGTTGACTTTCAATTTGCCTTTTCGCAATGATAGATATTTTAGTGGCTGGTCGATTTTTTTTCATCATGATTGCCTCATATGAAATATCCAATGCCCCCAAAGCAAAGCAACGATCCATGAAATAACCTAACCATTCCGGATTCATATCGTCAACGTTCGTTTCCATCACGATAATTTCATTCCTATTTTCAAAAGAACTCTCTCCTATCACCACACGTAAAATATTTGGCCAGGGAAGGTCTTTTGTTCCAGCTCCACTCCCCTGCTGTTCCAGAGTCATGGCAGGTTTTTCAAATGTGGCAAATGCTGCCAAAAAAGCTGCCCCTGTAGGTGTAATTAATTCGACCTGAGCAGCAAAAGGACGCATTGTCGCGTTACAAGAACGTAAGAGTACTAATGTTGCTGGAGCAGGTATTGGCATGGTTCCATGTTGGGTGGTGACAGAACCTTCACACCACGGTAAGGAAGAAGAATACACTTCATTAATCTCAAAATAATCTAAAGCTGTAGAGATACCTACAATGTCCAGAATTGAATCGGTAGCTCCAACCTCATGGAAATGAACCTGCTCCACCTCAACTCCATGAACTTTTCCCTCGGCGATTGCCAATAATTCAAACATCCTGAGGCTTTTCTCTTTTGTGCTGTTTGATAATTCCGATTGTTTTAGTATCTGGCGAATATCCGCCATTTGTCGATGTTGTTGATGGGTTTGATCTGATTCATTAAGGTCTAAATTGATCTTGAAATATCCAGCTGAAATGGCACCTTTCATCACAGGTTTATAGATTAGTTGATATTTCTCTGGCAATTTTAATTTTTCAAATGAGTTTTGTAATACTTCCACTGGTAAACCGGCGTCCAAGAAAGCTCCTATAAGCATATCCCCGCTGATCCCTGAAAATGCATCGATATACAATATTTTGCTCACACCAATACCTCATTCAAGCTACCACTTCTAAATCCCTGTAAATCCAGGGTCACAAAATTAAACCCACACTTTTTAATTGCGGCAATGATTATCTCGCGATTCTTG
>DAOUGX010000436.1:0-1788 GCA_034428855.1 Anaerolineaceae bacterium
ATTAACATTTGATATTCAAAAATGCTATACTCAACGTAGCTGAAATCTCACATAATTTTTAATCCATTCTTTTTATCAAAATTATTCTTCGCTGATCGAGGTCATATGAAGTTAAATCAGCATACCTGCTACTCCGAAGCTGATTACTGGCAGATTCGCAACTTTTTGCGTGAAGTTTTTCTTCTGAATGACAGGGTTGAACACAGCTGGCATGTTGCCCGGCTGGATCACTGGCGCTGGCATTTCATCAAAACCTGCGAATTGACTCCTCCTTTCGAACAGGTTACCGTTACCTGGCAAACCCATGCAGGAGAAATTGCAGCAGTCCTGCATCCCATCTGCCATGATGAGGTGCGTATACATATTCACCCACAATTTCGAACTATCGAACTGGAACAGGAAATTATCGCCTCTGCGGAAGAGCGTTTTTCTGATTTCACCGAAGACAATAAACACATATTCTATCTGGCTGTTCTTTCCGATGATGTTATGCGTCAGGAGATTTTGGAAAAGCGCGGATACCAGAAAAGGCCCTGGTGGGGACATCATTGGTGGCGTGATCTGGAAGAGCCTTTACCCACTGTGCCACCAACGCCTGGATATATCATTCGCTCAATGGGAGATGAAAGTGAACATCCGGCTCGTAGCTGGTCATCCTGGCGCGCATTCCATTCTGAGGAACCTGACGAAAACTATGACGGTGATTGTTCCTGGTTAAAGAATTTACAATCCGCTCCACTCTACCGGCGTGATCTGGATGTAGTTGCTGCCACCCCGCGAGGTGAGATCGCATCATTCTGCACCATCTCCTACGACAATTACACTCGCAGCGCAGTTACTGTTTTAGTCGGCACTGCAGCCGAGCACTGGCAGCGAGGATTAGGCAAGGCAGTCATGATGGAAGGAATGCTTCGGTTGAAACAACTGGGCTGTACACGCGTCTTTTCCAGTGCTACAGAAGAGCCTGCTGATAGACTTTACGGCTCCGTAATGCAAAATATGAAAGTAACTGATACCTGGGTAAAGATATTCTGAGGTAATGTGAACAGGAAAATAATCTTTCGCTATTCGATGCGCGAAACCATGGGGTTGGTTTTTATGGCGGTAGCTCTATTCTGGTCTGCGGGACGAATTAATTGGTGGCAAGGCTGGGCAACCATAGGTGTCATGTTGGCCTGGATTTTAGGTACCGGTGTTGTGATTTTTCGAACCAATCCAGATCTGTTTGTTGAACGACTGGGTCCACGGAAAGGATCAAAAACGTGGGATGCGATCATCATGAGTCTATTGGGTCTTGCACAACTTGGACGATACATCGTCTCGGGTCTGGACCAACGCCATGGCTGGAGCAGTGAATTCCCATTAGCAAGTCAGATCGTGGCACTTTTCCTGTGTGTTTTAGGCTATGCTCTGGTGGTTTGGGCTACCTACTCCAATGCCTATTTCTCTCAAATTGTTCGCTTACAACCTGAGAGAAGTCAAAAAGTGGTTACCGGTGGACCTTATCGTTTCGTAAGGCACCCAGCTTATGCTGGCGCTCTTTTATATGAAATGGTTGTATCTATTTTATTGGGTTCCTGGTGGTCAATGATTGCCAGTGCCACCACGGTGATTTTATTGATTATTCGCACAGCACTTGAAGATCAAATGCTTCAGTCTGAGTTACCTGGATATCTGGATTTTGTAAATCAAGTGCGGTTTCGTTTGATGCCAGGTGTGTGGTAACAACAACATTCAGCCAGTTTCAAGGAGCAGATGATGTCATCCATTAAAAAGGAAAAGCTGGAA
>DAOUGX010000437.1:0-4230 GCA_034428855.1 Anaerolineaceae bacterium
GTTACGATATATGGTAATGCCAGGAAAGTTTCGTAAGGAATCGGTAGTTGTAAACCCATTGCCTGTAACCTTAATTGCAATGCAAAAGTACCACCAAAAATCAAGGCACCCCACATTGCTTTCACTGGCGACCAGTTTCCAAAGATAACGATGGCTATGGCTACCCAACCACGACCAGCTATGATTCCATGAGTAAAAGCACCTAATTGAGCCAATGATAAAAATGCTCCTCCTGCTGCCATTAACCCACCACCTATTGCCAATACAACATAACGGGTGAAATAGACATTTACACCAGCTGCATCAACAGCTTCCGGGTTTTCACCAACTGCACGAATGTTCAAACCAAAACGGGTTCGATACAAAATAAACCATGCAAGTGGAACAACGACAAGAAAAGTTAAGTAGGTTAATAAATACTGGTTGGTAATCGTACTGAGGATGGGAACATTTTCAAACGGTGTTAATGCTTGAAAAGAAGGTATTGATGGGGGAGTTGATCGTCCACCATAAACCAATCTGAAGCCGAATAAGGATAAACCTGTTAGTAGTAAAGTTATTCCCAATCCAGATACATGTTGATTGACACCGAGACTTACTGTGAGCAGACCCATCAATAATCCAGCAATCACTCCACTCAATATAGCTACTACTAAACCAAGCCATAATGATCCAGATTTATCGGCTGTAAAAAATCCAATAAAGGCACCGAAAAACATAATACCTTCGATACCAAGATTGAGAATACCTGCTCTCTCCGAGTATGTTTCTCCAATTGCAGCTAATAAAATCGGAGTTGAGACACGAAATGTAGCAGCGATTAAATTAACGAGAAATACTTCCATCACATTCTCCTGATTCTATAACGTTGCAACAGTAACATTCCTAAAGCGACCAAAAGCATGGTTGCCTGTGTTACTTCTCCCAGATAAACTGGGACACCCAGTGAGCGGCTAAGGGTTTGAGCTCCCTGGTCGACCAAACCAAAGAAAAGAGCAGCCAAACCAACGCCAAATGCATTCAGGGCACCAAGAGTCGCAATAATGACGCCTGTATATCCATATCCTGGTGATATTTCTCCAATCAAGTGGAAGTGAATTCCTGCCACTTCCGCCACACCTGCAATACCTGCAATTCCTCCACTAATCAGAGCAGCGGAGAGGATGGTGCGATTTACATTGATACCTGCAAATTTTGCTGCTGGCTTTCCTAATCCAACGGCTCTCATTTTTAATCCGAAGGATGTGCGTGTCATAATGATATATAAAATGATGAGCAATATTATCGCGACAAGAAATCCGAGATTTACTCTTGACCGGGGTACAAGTTTAAAGAATACAGCTGTTGGTGCAATATCCGGAGATTGTGGCCAGCCTGAATTGGGGTCTCGCCATGGACCATTCAGAATAGCACTGACAATATATGCCATGATGGAATTCATTAATAAAGTTGTTACCACCTCATCAACCGCCATTTTTACTTTTAACAAAGCTGGTATTAAAGCCCAGGCCATTCCTGCAACGAACCCTCCGATGATCATCAATGGTAAAGCGATCAAAGCTGGAACACCATCCATCGCCATACCGATACCAGTAGCTGCAATTGCTCCAGCATACAATTGTCCTTCCGCGCCTATGTTATAGTATCCAGTCGCGAAAGCGTACGTCACAGCAATTCCAGTAATCATGAGTGGAGTAGCTTTAACCAGGATTTCCAGCATTGAAACTCTGGATTCTAATGGGGCAAACAAGAAGTAGTAATACGCATCAAATGGATTAGCTTTCGCTAATAAAATTAATCCTGAGGTCAGGATAAATGTACCTATCAGGGCTAAAACTGGAATTAATGGTTTAACCCAGAATGGAGGATTATTAGTTTTTACAAATCGCCAGCGTGGTTTTTCAATGTTGTTCATAATATCTCCTCTTTGAGCGCGCCGGACATCATTAATCCTAGTTTTTCAGGCGTAGCATCCTTAGCATTGATTACGCCAACTATTTCTCCTTCATAAATGACAGCAATCCGATCAGAAAGACTTAAAATTTCATCCAGGTCTTCGGATATCAACATGACCGCAGCACCTCTGGTACGTTGTTCCAATAATTGTTCTCGAACATATTCAGTTGCACCAACATCCAGACCGCGAGTAGGTTGAGGTGCAATCACCACTTCAGGTTGCCTGGATAAGACTCTGGCTAACAAGACTTTTTGCATGTTTCCGCCGGAAAGGGTTCTAATCTTATCTGTTGGTTTCGCCTTTATTTGGAATTTCTTAATTAAGTCGTCTGCATTTTTGCGTATAGCTTTTCTATCTAAAAATCCTTTATTTGTGAATTCATCAAGATGTTCCAAAGCGAGATTCTCATACACGGATAATTCACCAACCACACCTTCATGCCTATCTTCGGGGATTCTACCCATACCCAATTTTGTGAATTCAGAAGGTTGTTTTCCAATCAAATTATTGCCATTGATCTTTACTGTTCCGGAAGTAGGATTTTTCACTCCACTTAAAATTTCAGCGAGTTCTTTTTGACCATTGCCTCCTACACCTGCTATTCCTAAAATTTCACCGGATCGGATGAATAATTTTAAGTTTTTTAATGCGGGGAGTCCTTTGTCATCTAAAGCACTTAAGTTTTCCACTTCAAGGATTTTTTTATTTTCAGGATTAACATCAGATTGACGAGAGACGCCAAATGTATCACGTCCTACCATCATTGCTGCCAATTGTTTTTGAGATACATCAACCGTGTTTACAGTTCCGATTGATTTTCCATCGCGCAAGACGGTAACTCGATCTGTAATTTTTGTTACTTCATCAAGTTTATGGCTGATAAAAATTACCGATAATCCATCTTTACGAAGTCGATCAAGCGTTTCAAAAAGACTATCGACTTCTTGAGGAACCAATACTGCAGTAGGTTCGTCCAGAATTAAAACTTTAGCATTTCTATATAATGCTTTCAGAATTTCAACTCTTTGTCTTTGACCTACTGATAAATGTCTTACTATTGATTTTGGATTTATTCCCAATCCGAACTGGTCAGCAGCTTCACCCACCTTTTTTTCGATCGCCGTCTGATCGAGAACGAAACTGTCGGTATATCCAAGGACCACATTCTCTGCAACTGTCATAGGTGGGACTAAAGCAAAGTGTTGCGTTACCATTCCAACACCTTTGCGGATCGCATCCTTTGGTGAATTGATAATTACCTTTTCACTATCAATATAAATCTCGCCTGTTGTTTGCTGATAAAGGCCGTATAAAATCCTCATTAAGGTAGTTTTACCTGCGCCATTTTCGCCCAGCAACGCGTGAATTTCACCTTTTTTCAGTTGAAAGTCGACATGGTCGTTAGCTACCAGTTCACCAAAAATTTTGGTGATCTTTTGCATTTCTACGATGAACATATTTATCTCCAACATTTCTCTCCCCTCAATTGTGAGGGGAGAGAATAATTATCTATAAAAAAAATAATGTCAGGTGAAAAGTGGTAAGCCCTGACATTATTTTCAAATTAGTTTGAACCTTCTGGTGCTTCTTCTGCAATGTTGACGCGGAAAAGACCATCTTTAATTTCTTGTTCACGTTGTTGTACAAGGCTTAGAATTTCTGCGGGTAATTTCGCATCCATACCATGCCATGGGGCTAATGAAGCACCACCTTTTCCAACCATACTGAAATCTTTCAAATCCTGGGCGGTGAAGGCACCGGCTTTAACCTGGTTGATGACATATTCAACGGTTGGGGTCATGTTCCATACTGGGCTGTTTACAACAAAATTAGGACCTAATTCATATTGGTCACTCATATTGCCAAATGCATACAAACCATTTTCAACGGCAGCATCAATTACGCCAAATCGTTCTGCGAATAAAACATCAGCGCCATTGTCAATTTGAGCTAAAGCAGCTTCTTTTGCAGCAGCAGGGTCGAACCAGCTGTTGATAAAGGAAACAAGCACTGTTGCTTCAGGATTTACTTCTTTGACTCCATCAATAAATGCATTGACGATACGATTGACTTCTGGAACGGGTAAACCACCAACAACACCAATGACACCTGTTTCGGTTAAACCACCAGCCATCAAACCACAAAGATAAGCAGGCTCATGAATCCAGTTATCAAACACGGCAACATTTGGTTCTGATGGTCCAAAACCTGATCCAAAAACAAATGCGATTTCTGGATAATCTTTTGCTACACGGCGAACAGCTTCTTCGTTA
>DAOUGX010000438.1:0-3528 GCA_034428855.1 Anaerolineaceae bacterium
ATGGCCGGAGGAAAACCAATCGTCATCACTCCGATGCGCGAAAGTATGCAATATCCTGGTGTGTTGGTTGCAAGCAGTCCTGAGGAATTTGTGAATAAATTGGATGAAGCATTACATTTGCCTGATGACACTCAATACATCAAGGAAATAAAAAAGCTTGCACTGCAAAATACGTGGGAAAGTCGCGCTGATGAAATCATTATAACCATTGAAAATATTTAATATTTCGAATGGATTAAGGATTTGGACAACTCTGTCCTAATGCTAAACATATTTCATCAACAAATGCATTTTCAGAACCACCCAATGACGCATATACTTGCGCATAATGAGCATCCTCAGGTGATTGAGAAAAATTGTAAATCCAATTCCATTCGTCATAAACATTTTTCCAATGTTCCTCTTGAAATATAACATTGCCCTGTTGATCCAACCACCTTATTTGCATCAGGAAAACAGCCTGCTGGTCGGACTTTACCCAATAACCTAATGTGTAAAGTTTTCTCTCTTCTACCCTAACCTTTTGATAAATGTAACTTTGTCCCTTTTCAGAAAGCGGAGCAAACAATTTAACAGCATTTTTTCCCTCAAATGCAAAAGGAGATAATTCGATAGGTCCCATTTCATCCCAGGCTTTGAAATCAGATTTGTTAATTAATTCTTCAAACCCTGGGTTGGATAATAAATTGTAGGCTTCAGGTAAACCTGCTCCTGTGGAATTGAACTCATAAATAAATATTCCATTTTTCACGAAAACAAGTTTCCCAAATAAATTATAGAACTCCTGGTTATACAAAATTGGATATGGATCACTGTATTTCCAGGGGCGAAAATCAATTTCTGGTTGATTAACCAATATATAATCATAACCAGCTTTGTCAAGTGACTTTGCCAGCGATTCATAATTCTCAGCAGTTGAAACTATTTTATGAGCCTCGGCCACATCGTAAATTCCATCAATTCGGGATTGGGTATAAAGCCGAAATTCATTTCCGATGGAAAGTACCCTATGTGGTCCGTTTTCCTGGGAATCGATGAACTGAAAAGCATCATAAATCGGAAGATTGCGAGATAAGTAATCCTCTTTTGTTTCTCGTCCAAGAAAATAATTGATAGGTAATCGTTGTGGGAGGTTGTCGTACATGCGAACGATCAGTGGTAAGCGTGTTGAAAATAAATACACACAGCCAATCAATATAAAAAAGAACTTTCCCGATTGTCTTGAAAAATTATCTTTCAGCAATTTTATATTCAAAGCTGCACTGACTGCTAACCATGGAAACACAGGTAAGGCATATCGAATAAGAGCATTGTTTACCAGCAACATGATCCAAATGGTAACAATACTGAGACCAATTAAGACGAGTGAAATACTCTTTACTTGCTTCTTATATTGAGGTGACAAAAGAAAAATTGGAAATGCTAAAAGTGCAAGCACAGATGCAATTCCTCCTGGCGATTCGTGATAATACCGGGAAGAATTGAAGACAATGTCAATTGGATAGGTTAGATATTTGGATAATCGGTCGATAAATAAAGATTCGCTTAAGCCCGCACCACTCGAGCTATATTGAGAAATTCTTTGTAAAAACATTTGACCATACGGATAGAAGGGATCACCAGTCCAGATTGAATCTCGAATTAACCAGGGGAGAGATAAGCCAAGAACCAATAATATCATCCCCGCAAACCAAAGGTGATATTTAGCTTGCAAATGTGCAGCATAAGTTGCGATTACAATCAAACCAATCATGACTGCGATAACGACCCCAGCAGTCAGTTTAATACCCAACCCAATACCACCGAGGATTCCTGCAACTAATAACCACTTAGGGTTTTTATCTTGCCAAAATAATAAGAGAATAAATCCTACGGCTGTTGTATATGCAGTGACGAAGAAATCAATGTAAGCTGTAGCTGCTTCATAGCCAAAAACTGGCATGGAAATAATCAATACGGCGGCGACAATACCAGTCTGAGTGTTAACCAATCTTTTGCCAAAAAAGTAGGTGAGAATAGCGCTTAGAAAACCAAAAAACAGATGATAAACACGAGGTAGGGTTAAACCAGCAGTCTGGATTGCTAACGTATAAAGCATCTCCGCATAATGCATCCAGACTGTCATTCCTCCTTCGGGATATACCACAATTCCCCCACGTTCTAGATATAATAATGGAGCGGTTAGGTGATAAGTCATCTCGTCATAGCGCATAGGCGGGGATAGAGCAATTAACCAGGATGGAATCAATAGAACAATAAAAATACCAAAGAACATACTTTTGCACGCTAAGTGATCTTCATTCCCATAAGTTAATTTAATCTTTTTGATATCATACTTTATTGACTGAAACCACCTTGTGAGATTTGGCAAAACAAAGAGTATGCTCATCACACCAATCCCCACCCAGGTCACCAGCAAAGAAAATGCATTCAGAAAACCTTGAATCATAACCAGGATCATAATTATGCCGAATCCCAACATCAAGGAAATAACCAGATTTTCCAACTTATCTTCTATTCGTTTCCCAATGATTAATTTTAGGAATGCTTCACCTGCTCCCAGAGCAATCAGGAAAAGCAATATGAATACCAAATAAGTTGTTCCGAGATTGATGGTGAAAATTGGGATAATCAACAGGAGTATAAGTCCGATTATTGAGAGGATGAATAATAATTTGTACCTGGAGAGCAGGTTTAACCCCCCAACCAATAAGAAACCTAAACCAAAGAGTATTGCCCAGCGGATGTCCCAATAAGAAGAGGTAAATGGAGAGGGGTTTTTAAAGACTTTGAGCCCAATATACAAGTTAATGATTACTAAAATGCTTGTGAAAGAAAAAATGAGCACATTTAATGGTTTTTGTTTATTTATGATCGAATGATTAATTTTCATATCTTAAGAATTTTTTCCTTAAGCCATTTCTGTATTTTTTGGATGATATTTCCCAAAAAACCACTCTTAATTTTATTCTGAATGGGTAAAAATAATTGTCTGATCCAGAGGTAAAACCAGAAGGAGGCTGGTTTTGGTGCAACCGCGTCAATATATTTCTGATAAATATCTTGATAATTTTTAGAGAGGTCAATTATTTGATTGTTGATTTTCTGCCACTCATTTCTCGCCTGTAAGTATTCGATGATGGGCTGTGAATTTCTTAGGAATAATTCATCGGATGAAAGAACCTTATTGGCTTTCTGATTTTTCTCAACAACTTCGTGAAGAATATGAATAAATCGATCCCCACTTTGTTCTAAAGTAAAACCATTCAGGATCCGATCTCGACATGCTATTTTCATTTTTGATCGTCGATCACTATCATCAATCAAATCCTTTAATACACTTGCATAAGCTTCCGGTTGTTTTTCTACCGCCAATACCGGCAATAAGATACCACAATCAGCAGTAACAAGCTCTGCCTGCCCACCCACATCAGCTGCAACAACCGGTACACCGATGGACATTGCTTCGTAGATAGCAGCCGAGATGCCTTCGTTTTGCGATGGAAGGAAGAAAATATCTCCAGCATT
>DAOUGX010000439.1:0-2219 GCA_034428855.1 Anaerolineaceae bacterium
AATTCATAATTACCAACTCACAGGATCCAGAAATTCTTGTATTTCAACTAAATAACCATTAGGATCTTCAATAAAAAAATGGTGAATTCTATATTTTAAATTTGTAACAGGGGGATTGATTTTTATTTGAAAATTCTTAATTAATTCATTGTAAACATCATCCACAGAATCGACTATCAGTGTCAGAATAATTTTTCCATCAAGATTTGTGGAAAGTCGTTCACAGAATCCAATATAGGCATTTTTGCAGGTTTTAAAGATTATGCAATCTCCCTGGTCTAAAAATAGATGAAAATTTAAAATATTTTTGTAGAAGTAGGTGGTCGCAATTAAATCTTGAGTTGGTAAAAAAGTTATTTGTTTGTTAATTTCCATATATGTAAAAATTCCTTAAGATTATTGATAAAGTAACTAAACCCAAAAAGGAAGGGGAGGTATAAGTACCATTTTATGGTTATGATAAGATACATTATCGAAACCATATTATTTGAATTTAATTTAAAACCTCCATTTTGACTAAATAAAATAAATACATATTAATTATTAGTAAATGTTTTTGTTAAAAATATAGTTAATACTAGCCTCTATTATATTCACCTGATTTTTAAATACATTTTTTGCATAGACTTAGTCCCCTATTAAAGGTAGAAATTTAACCTTTTTAGTAGGATTAACGTTCTAATACACTTTTCAATATGAAAAAATGTTTTAATTTATAATAACGATGTATGATTTCTATTGATGTTTCCATAAATAACTATTTACGAACGATTTCTCTTGCAAGAAGTGAAAACACCTTACGTACCTACCAGAATGGTTTAAATGTATTTAAAACTTGCTTACAAGACCAATCTATAAATGTTGAGGATGTTTCATGTAAAGAGCTTTCTGAGAAACATTTTTCGCAATTAATTAATATCTTAAAGGTTTATTCACCAACAACAGAGCGATTGTATATAACAGCTGCAATTGGATATTTTGAATATTTAGTTGCAGAAAATTTAAGTAAAATCAACACTCAATCCCTGCGATTATTAGTTCGAACTCGTGCAAGAATCCCTCGTTTACGATTACCACAATTCCCCAGGTCTAATATTGAATTATTACTTGATAAAATTTCTCAGTTAAATCTAAATCCTACTGAAAATACTCAGGAATTATTAGTGAATTTAAGAGATCGCGCATTTTTAATTTGTCTTGCAGACACAGGTTTGCGGGTTCATGAAGCATGTAACTTAAGGCGTGGCGATGTTGATTGGTTTGAAAAAAAGGCTATTGTGGTCGGCAAAGGAAATAGAGAAGGTATAGTGAGGTTTTCTGACCGAAGCATTTCTGCAATAAAAGATTATCTTCGAATACGAGCAACAATTGATGGGTCCAGTGGAGTTCCATTAACTTCATTGCCAATTTTTGCACGACACGATAAAGGAGCTGGAAAAAAGGTGAAGCCAATGACAACCACCACAGGCCGACAAATCGTCAGAGATAGGGTTGAGCAATATCTGGGTGAAGAATCTGTAGGTACGATAACACCTCATTCATTCAGACATTATTATGTGACCCGGGTTCTCCAATTCTCAGGTAATCTTAAATTAGCACAATCTCTGGCTCGCCATACAAATATTGCAATTACCCAAAGATATGCGCATATTAATGATGACGAACTTGATCGTGGTTACAACGAAATTTTTGATAATAAATAAATGAAAACGAACTTTAGCCCCCTCACCCATGGTTATTATTTTGCCAATCGATTCGAATTTAAAGGTATTTCCAGAATTATAAAATGGGTAAAAAGTAACCTTATTTATGGTATGTGTGGTGGAATGGTTTTTTCAGCGTTAGATTACTATTTTGATCAGAATAAAATTCCTGATTTCAAGAATTCAAGCATTTTGCCATTAAACTACACGAAATATTTATGGAAAAGACAAACTGAGAGTGTTTCAATATCAGTTCTATTGAAAATAATTTATTTTTCAACGATTTCCTCAGTATTATCTCAGCGTCAATCAGTAAAAAAAGAGCTCCCTTTAATTTTGGATAAAATTCAGGATAATTTACCAGCCCCTATTGTTATAATTCGATCGAATATTCTTCAAAATCCAACACATAATCACCAAGTTCTGGTTTATGGATATGAGCAAATGGATAATATCATTCACTTTTCACTCTATGATCCTAATCATCCACAATCAAACCCAACATTAAACGTAAAT
>DAOUGX010000440.1:0-11480 GCA_034428855.1 Anaerolineaceae bacterium
GCTTAATTCTCCATAGTATAATCGACAAGCAACTTAACACAAAAATCAATAGGAAATGTTAATGAATTTCGATTTTAGATTGACTAATACTGAAAATAAAGCTCGATCCGGTGAATTTGATACCCCACATGGCACAATTTATACTCCAACTTTTGCTCCTGTTGGAACACAAGCAACAGTAAAAACTTTGACTCCAGCTCAATTGGAATCAACTGGAGCCAATTTAATCCTGGCAAATACCTATCATCTATTCCTTCGGCCAGGAGCTGATCTGATTCAGGAAATGGGTGGACTTCACCAATTTATGCATTGGGAAAAACCCATTCTAACTGACTCTGGAGGATTTCAAGTTTTCTCCTTAGCAGAAATGAGAAAGATTGATCAGGATGGTGTGACTTTTAGAAGTCATATCGATGGAGCCAAAAAAAGATTAACCCCTGAAATTTCAATTCAAATCCAGGAGAAATTAGGTGCAGATGTCATTATGGCATTCGACGAATGTGCACTTCCTTACGATGAAAACTATAGTAAGAAAGCCATGGAACGTACACATGATTGGGCGATTCGTTGCTTGAATGCCAAAACACGGGATGATCAAGCTCTTTTTGGGATAGTACAGGGAGGAATTTTTCCAGAATTGAGGAAACAATCTGCTGATTTTATTAGTTCAATTGATTTTCCTGGTTATGCAATTGGTGGATTATCTGTTGGTGAGACAAAAACGGAGATGTATAAAACCATAGAAGTCGTAAATGAGATTCTGCCTTGGGAAAAACCTCGTTATTTAATGGGTGTTGGTACTCCGGAAGACCTTATTTACGGAGTTCAAAGAGGTATTGATATTTTTGATTGTGTATTAGCAACTCGTCTGGCAAGACATTCTGCAGCTCTGACCAATATGGGGCGTCTGAACCTAATGAACGCTAAATATTCCCGCGACCCCCTTCCGATTGAGGTAAATTGTAGCTGTTATACCTGTAAAACTTTCTCACGAGCCTATATTCGTCATTTGATCATGGCGAAAGAAACGTTATCCGGAACTTTAATATCGATCCATAACATCCATATGTTGCAAGAATTGATGAAGAGAATTCGCCAATCCATTAATGAAAATCAATTTGATGAATTTTCTAAAGAATATTTATCAAATTATGAATATAAACCTGGTGTAAAAGCAAACCAAATCTTAACTGAATCATAGGAGAAATCATGACTATCTGGCAGGCATTCATTTTAGGAATTATCCAAGGGATAACAGAATTTTTACCAATTTCGAGTTCTGGACATTTAGTGATTACACCTTACCTTTTTGGTTGGTCAGTAAACAAGGAGTATATTTTTACTTTTGATGTACTCGTGCAATTGGGAACATTGATTGCTGTAATTATTTACTTCTGGAAATATTTATGGAGAATAATCGGGGCTGTCCTGAAAGGTATTGCAACTAAGAAACCTTTCGAAAACCAGGATGCAAAATTAGGTTGGCTCGTCGTATTAGCAACAATCCCAGCAATCTTAGGTGGATTGTTTTTGGAAGATGTTGTTGAAGCAGCTTTTCATTCCGTACAGGTGACTGCGGTTTTTCTTCTTGTCACAGCTGTATTATTGTGGGTTTCTGAAAGATACAGTAAAAAGATAAATAAAATGGAAAATTTATCAGCTTTCGATGCATTTATCATTGGTTGTTTTCAAGTTCTAGCTATTTTTCCCGGACTTTCCAGATCAGGATCAACGATTGCTGGAGGAATTCTACGTAAACTAGAACGGGAAGAAGCTGCCAAATTCTCATTTTTGATGTCCATCCCTGTCATGCTCGGTGCAGGTGTTATGAGCATCAATGATTTATTTGCTATTTCTAATCTTTCTGAATTCCTGCCAATCCTTTTGGTTGGATTTGTAACATCTGGAATAGTCGGTTTCATATCAATCCACTGGTTACTAAAATTTCTGAACAAACACAAATTAGGTTTGTTCAGTATCTATTGTGTGATAATTTCATTGATTACCCTCGTGGTTTCCTTCTTCCGAACATAAACGAAATAAATTAAAAATGTCCATTAAAGCTATTATTAAAAACAAAGAATACACTTTCGAAAACATTAAAGATTTAACTGTAAGTAAGGTATTTAAAGAACTTAATCTAATTCCTGAAACATATTTATGCATTCGCAATGGAGAATTGGTTACAGAGCAAGAATTACTGAAAGATGGTGATACTGTTAGATTTGTCCCAGTAATATCTGGTGGATGATCATGAAATGTAGAAAATGTGAACAAAAAGCAGTTTTAAATATGCGGCAACATAAATTGGCTTTATGTAAAACGCATTTTATGGAATGGGTTTGTGAACAAACTGAACGAAATATTCATAAGTACAAGATGTTTAATCGAAATGCTGATATTCTGGTGGCAGTCTCTGGAGGAAAAGACTCTTTAGCTTTGTGGCATGTACTACACAAACTGGAATATAAAACAACAGGTTTATATATAAACTTAGGGATCAAAAGTGATGAAGATTACTCGGATAAATCACAAGCTCTCACTGAGAATTTTGCTTCATCGTATGATTTGCCTTTGAAAATTGTTAATGTGAAAACTGAGTATGGGAAATCGATACCAGAATTTTCTGAATCGAATAGACGGGGAAAACTGAAAACTTGTTCAGTTTGTGGACTCATTAAAAGGCATACAATGAACGAAGTCGCTAGTAAAGGTAATTTTGATGTACTTGTTACTGGCCACAATCTGGATGATGAAGTCTCAGTTCTTTTCAATAATGTGCTCAGTTGGCAGGTTGATTTTCTGAAAAGACAAACGCCTTATGTTCCACCTAAAAAGGGATTAATACCCAAAGCAAAGCCATTCTGCCGATTTTATGAACGAGAAACTGCTGCTTATACGATTCTGGCAGGAATAGAATATATTGAAGAGGAGTGCCCATTTTCGGATGGAAGTACTACCATTCAGAATAAAGAATTACTGAATCAATTGGAGCATGCACGAGCAGGTACAAAATTGGCTTTTTATTTAAAATTCTTAAAGGCGAGAACTGAATTATTCCCAGAGGTGGATCCGATAATTGAAACAAACATTCTTTTTTCCTGCCCCACCTGCGGACAACCCACGATTCAACCAGGAAGTTGTGCTTTCTGTCGAATGGTGAACCGACCATAAAAAGAGAGGAATTTCCTTTGGTGGAAATTCCTCTCTTCTTGTTTTTTTATGAAATTTCTAAATATCTTTCTTTTTCCCAATCTGTAACAAAAATCCGATATTCATCCCACTCAGCCCGTTTTGCGCGCATGAAGGCACCATACAATTCCGATCCCAGACTATTTTTAATCACTTCATCTTTCTCTAATTCATTTAGAGCTTCTAAAAGTGATCCGGGTAATTGTCGAATTCCCATGGCAGCTCGTTCTTCCACCGACAATGAATAAATATTGACATTATTTAATGGTTTAGGTGGTGTCATCTTTTTCTCTATACCATCCATCGCTGCAGAGAGCATGGCATTGAATTGTAAATATGGATTTCCTGCAGGATCGGGGCAACGTAATTCAGCTCGAACAGCTTTGTCTTTTCCTGGTGTAAACCGAGGTATCCGAACTAATGCAGAGCGGTTTTCGCCTGCCCATCCAATATAAACAGGTGCTTCATATCCAGGAACCAATCGTTTGTACGAGTTCACGGTTGGAGATAAAATGGCCGACATTGATCTGGCATGATGTAATTGGCCTGCAATAAAATGGTATGCCAGGTCCGATAAATGAAATTCATCATGCGAATCAAAGAATAAATTATTCCCCTCATGATCAAATAAAGATTGATGACAATGCATTCCTGATCCATTCACACCAAAAATAGGTTTCGGCATAAATGATGCTATCAAATCATGCTTTGCTGCAATTGCTTTCACTGTATATTTCAAGGTTAAAACATTGTCTGCCGTTCTTAATGCTTCACCAAATTCGAAATCAATTTCATGCTGGCCTAAGGCTACTTCATGATGTCCAATTTCAACTTCCAGACCCATTTGAGTTAATGCGCTCATCAATTCAGTTCTAACCCTGACAGCTTCATCATTCGGTGAAAAATCGAAATATCCTCCAACATCATGAGGAACCGGATGAACATTATCAACGCCATTTCTTCTAAATAGGAAAAATTCAGGTTCTGGCCCTACATTGAAAATATAGCCTTTCTTTTCCAATGTTTTCAGTTTTCTTTTTAACATACCACGTGGATCACCCTCGAAAGGGGTACCATCCGGATGGAAAATCTCACAGAAAAACCTTGCCCTTTTATTATCTTCAGGAGACCAGGGCAATACTGCATAAGTATCCATATCCAGACGTAGATGCATGTCACTTTCCTGAATTCTTGCGAAACCTTGCACAGACGATCCATCAAACCACACTCCATCATCCAATGCCCCTTCCAGTCTTTTTACAGGTGCATCTACACTCTTGACAGATCCTGTTATATCGGTAAATTGGTAAGATACATACCGAACACCGTCAGCTTTAACTCGTTCTAAAATCTCTTTTTTGTCCATGATCATTCTCCATTTTTAATAGATTAAAATTCCTAAACAACACTTCTTCTTTCTTTAAAGAATTAATGTTGGATACTAAAAATAAACCTTAAGCCTAAAGGTTTTTACTTACCACTATGGTTCTTTGTTTCTAATGTCACCATTAGATTTTCAGAAACCCATTTTTTCCTGGAGATAGAAGCCAGTGGTTTGGCTTTGAAGGCATCCGCTGATCACTCGATTTTCTTCTGTTTTTTTGCCCCTGACAGAATTAACACTCTCTTTGCAGAGAGGAACCTCCTCCTCGTCATCTCAATGATGAGATTCAGTCGCTAGATCTCCATCTATTAATTTATTAATTTTCAATGCAGATAGTCTACCTGAATAATGATTGACTTGTCAAGGGGTAATTTTTATATAATATAGTACATTATTTCTAATTTTAATGTTATGGAAATATATAACTTGACAATTGAACATTTGTACTATAAACTATTTTTAATAAATTGAATACAATAATACTTAGCTAATTATGATTGCATTTCATTAAGGAGAAACAAATGGCTCGAAAGAAAAAAAATGATTTATTCTCTCAGGAAGAAAATAGTTCAATGAATGAAGCAAGGCGTGCTGTTTTAGATAAAGCACTCAATGATATCGTAAAGAGGTATGGTGAAGGTTCGATCATGCGTATGGGAGAAGCGAAACATCTTAATGTGGAAGCAATCCCCACTGGATCCTTATCTCTTGATATAGCTTTGGGAGTGGGTGGAATTCCAAAGGCGAGAATTACTGAAATTTTCGGGCCAGAATCCTCTGGAAAAACTACACTCTGTTTGCATTTAGTCGCTGAGATCCAAAAAATGGGAGGTATGGCAGCTTATGTTGATATGGAACATGCTTTAGACCCTATTTATGCTTCTCATCTTGGAGTAGACATTGATAATTTATTAATTTCTCAGCCAGATACAGGTGAACAAGCCCTCGAGATTGCAGAAACATTGGTTCGTTCAGGGGCTGTAGACCTGGTGGTTGTTGACTCAGTTGCTGCATTGGTTCCACGTAATGAAATTGAAGGCGACATGGGAGATGCAACCATGGGTATGCAAGCACGATTAATGTCTCAAGCTTTAAGAAAACTTTCTGGAGCAATAAATCAGACCAAGACCGCTGTAGTTTTTACGAACCAATTACGACAAAAAATTGGTGTGATGTTTGGAAATCCAGAAACTACAACAGGTGGAATGGCATTAAAATTTTATGCTTCTGTCCGATTGGATATTCGTAGAATCCAATCCATTAAAGTTGGCTCGGAGATTATTGGCAATCGAGTACGAGTACGTGTAGTAAAGAATAAAGTAGCTCCCCCATTTAAAGTTGCAGAATTTGATGTTATGTACAATGAAGGAATTTCGACTGCAGGAGATATTTTAGATCTTGGCACCCAATTAGAAATCATCACAAAACGAGGAGCTTTCTATTCATATGGTGATATACGCCTCGGTCAGGGTCGTGAAAATGCTAAAGAATTCTTGCGACAAAATCAAGATTTGATGGATGAAATTGACAACGCCGTCCGAGAACACGCGATGCAAGGGCTTTCACTAGGTGTCAGTTCTGGATCCGACGAAGATTTTACTGAAGAGGAAATGTAAAACTCATTGAATCATTCCTGATTACAAAATGAAAAATAAAACAATCATTCTTATAAGTTTTGTTATTCTGTTTTTCCTGCTTTCGAGTTGCTTACGCCCACTGCAACAAGATCCCATGGAAACCGATGTGCCAGCATTCGTTCCTCCGACTTTAATACCAGCTACCCCTACCTTGATGCCTACGCAAACCGAAGTCCTGAGTATGGCTGAGCCTCAATCGGAAGCTTGTATTGATAACTTAACTTTCATCGAGGATAAAAGCATTCCGGATGGATCAATAGTTGAAGCAGGATCAATCATTGAGAAAGAATGGGAGGTCAAAAACTCTGGAACATGTAATTGGGGATCAGGGTATACAATTCGGTTGATCGGAGGCTCCTCCATGAATGCGCTTTCACCGCAGGATCTTTTCCCTGCCCGGAGTGGCACTTCTTTAACGATAACCATTAAGTTTACAGCACCTATCGAGCCTGGAAAGTATCGCAGCGCATGGCAAGCATACAACCCTTCGGAAATTGCATTTGGGGATTCATTTTACGTTGACATCGAAGTAAAAGAGGATTAAATTAAAAACTCATCCCAAAATAATTGATTGGGATGAGTTTATTTTTAAAAGCTGGATTAAGTTCCCTCTTGCCACGAATTCAAATAATGAACCTGCTCATCCGTTAATTTATCGATTATTACACCCATTGCTTCCAGTTTTATTCGAGCAATTTCTTTGTCAATTTCTTCAGGAACAGAATACACCATTTTTTGTAATGATTTTCCATGTTTTACCATGTATTCAGCACTCAAAGCTTGGTTGGCAAAAGACATATCCATAACCGATGCCGGATGACCTTCCGCAGAAGCCAAATTGATTAATCTGCCTTCACCGAGAATGTGAAGTTGGCGACCATCCTTTAGTGTATATTGTTCAACAAATGGGCGCACCAATTGTTTGTCCACAGACATTTCATCTAAAGCAGGAATATTGATTTCAACGTTGAAATGGCCAGAATTTGAGACGATCGCTCCATCTTTCATTAATTCGAAATGATGTTTATCGATCACATTAATATCGCCAGTTAATGTGCAGAAGAAGTCACCGACTTTTACCGCTTCATTCATTGGCATCACACGAAAACCATCCATGACTGCTTCTAAAGCTTTCAAAGGATCAACCTCGGTGACAATCACATTTGCACCCATTCCACGAGCACGACTCGCTAATCCTCGTCCACACCAACCATAACCAGCAACCACAAATGTTTTACCAGCTAATAAAACGTTGGTAGCTCGAATGATACCATCCACGGTTGATTGACCAGTACCGTATCGATTATCAAAGAAATGTTTCGTCATGGCATCGTTCACAGCAATCACAGGAAATCCCAACATTTTATCAGCTGCCATTGCTCTTAATCGAATTACACCGGTTGTGGTTTCTTCGGTACCACCAATGATTTCAGTTAATAAATCACGGTGTTCTTGATGAATAGTAGAAACTAAATCAGCTCCATCATCCATGGTTAAATGAGGTCTATGCGCTAAAGCAGCTTTGATATGTTTGTAATAAGTAACATTGTCTTCCCCTTTTACTGCATGTACCGGGATCTCATCATGAACAACTAAAGAAGCAGCCACATCATCCTGGGTGGATAAAGGATTTGAAGCAACCAGAACAACATCAGCCCCACCTGCTTGTAACGTTTTCATTAAATTTGCTGTTTCCGCTGTCACGTGTAAACAGGCAGACATTCTAATTCCTGTAAATGGACGTTCTTTTTCAAATCTTTCTTTGATTGTCCTTAAAACAGGCATTTCTCGTTCTGCCCAGGTTATTCGTCTCCGCCCGCCTTCAGCAAGCTTTGAGTCTTTGATATCGAAATTTGACATTTATTCCTCCACTAAATTATTCTTTTGTTAAAACGTCTAATGCGCCTTGATCATCGAAATGCAATCTAAATCGATTCACAAATTCACCAACTGTATAATGATGAGATTGGGTTCCATTTTGTTCAAGACAATATGCAGCTGATAGAGAACCAATTTTACCGCATAAATCCCAGGAAAATTTTTCCTGATATCCTCGTAAAAATCCTCCTCGGAAAGCATCACCAACACCTGTTGGATCAACAATATTTTGAACGGGATAAGCAGGGACGAAATATTCATGATCGTCCGCGTAAACTTTTGCCCCTTTTTCACCTAGTGTAACTACCAGGAATTTAACTATTTTTAAAATATCTTTTTGAGTCAGTCCAGTATGTTTTTGGAGCAGCTGATACTCGTATTCATTTACAAACAAAGAATAAGCTCCTTCAACCCCATTTCGAATTTCATCTGAACTCATTCGGACAATTTGTTGACTGGGATCATACAAATATGGAATTTTCAAAGCGACACATTCATCTACATAATTATTCATCGCTACCGGGTCATTCGGTGAAATTACCACCAATTCAGGGGTAAAACCCAGATCTTTCAAGGAGTATTCTCTGGCAAATGTCATCGCACCTGGATAGAAACTGGCAATCTGAGAATTAGCTTTATCGGTATTGGCGAAGAAAGATGCTGTGAACACCCCGCCTATTTTCTTAATAAATTTTGTTTCAACTTTATGACTTTCTAACCAGATCCGATAATCCTCAAAATCTTCTCCAACTGTAGCGAACACGATCGGTTTATCGGATCCTAATAATGCTAATGTATAAGCAATATTTGGGGCAATGCCTCCTCGGACTTTGGTCATACTTTCAACCAGAAAAGACAGACTTAATGTCTCCAAATTATCAGTTAGTATATGATCTTTGAAAAAACCAGGGAATTTCATCAAATAATCATAAGCTACGGATCCTGTGCAAACTATTGACATTTCAAACTCCAAAATTTATTCAATAACAAAAATCGCTCCCAAGTTTGAGAGCCAGCAGTAAAGCCCGCCTAGTTTAACATAGTAATTTTTCATTGTAAAGCAGACAGCTTCGATATTATAAATTAAGACTGATTTTCTTCCTATTTTTTGTTACAATTTACTTCTGATTTGGATAAACTATGAAAAAATACATTTATTTATTACTGATTATTTCAATCTTGTTTTTGTCCGCTTGCACAAAAACACTAACTCAAAGTGAAACAGAGCAAAGACCAGAAGGATCAACCACTGATTCGATAGTCTCCGCAACAATCACACCGACTCCAACACCTTCACCAACCCCGACTCCTATTCCTGAGGTTAGGCTCAATCTTGCTGAAAAGTCTCTATTTGAAGGTGATTATCAAGCAGCAATTTCTCAACTAGAACAGCTTAAATTAAACACTAATGATTCCAATCTCAAAGCCGCTGCAGATGTACAGCTCGCTCAAATTTTTATTAACCAATCGCTATTTCAGGACGCAATAAACCTGCTTTCTCCATATTTGGAATCTGAAACCATTGAAAAAGAAATTCAAGCAAAAGCAAACTTTTTTTATGGGGTCAGTCAGGAAAATTTAAATAATCCAACCGAAGCTGCACGTGGATATGCTGGTTACAATCTGACTTTGCCTGGTAAATTGGATGTTTTCATGTTTGAAAAAGCCGGAGACGTGCTGTTTAAATCAAACAAACTCGATGATGCCCGAACGTATTATGAAATGGCTATTGAAAACAGTCAAAACCAGGACACAACAAATGTCAAAATAAAAATCGGACGAATTTATGCTGCTCAATTAGATCACACAAATGCTATCCGTGTTTTCATGGAGGTTCATGATTCGAGTCCGAATGAATTTGTAAGAGCTCAGATGAATTTACTTGCTGGTCAAAGTTATTTAGCATTAGGACTTCCCGACCAGGCTTACGCCAGATTCCAGGAATCAGTTCAAAATTACCCAAAGGCATTTGATACTCATTCGGGATTGGTTGCTTTGGTGGATGCAGGGATTCCAGTGGATGAATTCAATCGTGGATTAACCAATTACTATGCTGGTTCTTATGGTTTAGCCATCAATGCTTTCCTTAGGTTTATCGAACAGAATCCGGAGCATAATGGTAATGGTTTGTATTTTATCGGTCTCTCTTATCTTAAAATGAATGATCCTGTGAATGCAATCACTTTTTGGAATCGCTTGGTTGAAAATTATCCAGAAAATATCTTTTTTGTAGATGCCTGGGAAGATATCGCGTATACACAATGGGCGTATCTAAATCAATATTCAAATGGAGCTCAGACTTTACTCAGGTTTGCTTCTTCGTACCCAGGAAACGAAAAAGCTGCTGAGGCTATGCTGGAAGCGGGGAAAATATATGAACGAAACAACCAACTCACCGATGCAGCTAATACCTGGTCTGGAATAATTGATCTTTACCCACAATTAGCCATCTCTTCGGAGGGGTTATTTTTAAGTGCATTATCAAATTATCGATTAACCAAATATGATCTGGCACTTTCTCAATTTCAACGCTATTTATTATTAACCAGTGTTCCGGAGGAAAAATCAGCTGCTAATTTTTGGATAGGGAAAACATATGAAAAATTAGGAGATTTTGAAAAATCTAAAAGTGCCTGGCAAGAAGCAAGTTTACAGGATCCCAATGGATATTACTCCGAACGAGCATCCGAAAAATTACTGGGTCTGACTCCATTAACTTCATTAAATTCAGTTAATCTTCAGGTAAACCTGGAACAGGAAAGGTTAATTGCTGAAGTATGGATGCGAAATACCTTTACCCTTCCTCCAGATACAAATTTCATCACATTAAGTCCGTTTCTTGCGGATCCTACTTTTATTCGAGCGAATGCTTATTGGGAGTTGGGATTATATCAACAAGGACGAAATGAGTTTGAGACCTTAAGAACTATGTATGAAAATGATGCCGTTAATCTATTTCGATTAACCAACCATTTTATTGAAATCGGATTATACCGTTCTGCAATTTATGCAAGTCGTCAAATTCTAGATCTGGCAAATATTGATGAATTTGCATCACTGAACGCACCTCTCTGGTTTAATCACATCCGGTTTGGGCTTTATTTTGATGAAATTGTGCTGAATGCCGCAGAAGAGTACAATTTTGATCCTGTTTTATTATTTAGCTTGATCCGACAAGAGTCATTTTTTGAAGGGTTTATTGTCTCTTCTGCTGGTGCGAAAGGCTTAATGCAAATTATGCCAGCTACTGGAGATGAAATCGCAAATTTATTAAAATGGCCTTTAAATTATCAGGAAAGCGACCTTTACCGTCCAACCATCAATATACGGATGGGAACCAGTTATTTATCGCGTATGCGAACATATTTCAATGGTGATTTATTTGCTGC
>DAOUGX010000441.1:0-3325 GCA_034428855.1 Anaerolineaceae bacterium
CTGCCACCGGCACAGAGGTAGCAGGCTGGTTGGAGTGGCCCCCTGGCTTTACCCCAGAAGACCTTTACCGTCCCAATGTCGCCATCCGGTTGGGGGCGCGCTACCTTGGCAGGCAGATTAATGATTACGACGGCGCCATCTATGGCCTGGCAGCTTACAATGCCGGCCCCGGCAATGCCATCAATTGGAAGCAGCTTTCACAGGATGATCCTGACCTGTTCTTTGAGGTCATCGATATCCAGGAGACCCGGGATTACATCCTGCAGATCAGCGAGTTTTACCATATTTACCAGCGGATGTATGAAATAAAGTAATCATTAGCTCGAAAGTGTAAAATAGTCCCATAATGAAGAATAATCAAGACCAGGTAAATTCTTTAGCAGATACTCCTTACTCTTTATGGGTATATATCGCTTTCTTTATTTGTATTTTTCTTTTCTTTGTAAAACCTGTATTTCTTACTGGTCAAGAAATGCATTTCTTTTTATACATTCCCACTATAAAACCAATAGGTGCGGATTTACGACAAATCCTGTCCTATAGTAATGAGTTTATTAAAGGTAATTCACCGTACATTGGTATGAATCTCTACCCGCCTTTGGCTAGTATACTGTTTAGTCCCTTGTTATCAGTGAACTTCGCTTTTGCTTATAAAATTATTACAGTAATTTCTGTTCTATGTTTTCTTTCCATAACATTTGTGTTGCCAGTTTTAGTCAATCGGAATATGCTTCGCTATGAAGTATTATCCTTGATTGGAGTAACCGGTTTATTCTCTTATGGATTTCAATTTGAATTGGAACGTGGCCAATTCAATGTTATTGCCATGTTCATTGCTATTCTGGGGGTTTGGATCTATCGCCAACAATCCAGATATCGCTATTTTGGATTAGTGCTTTTAACAATAGCAGTTCAATTAAAAATCTATCCTTTCTTATTAATTTTATTGTTAGTAAAAGATCTTAGAGTGTGGAGAGAATATGTCAAGGATCTCGCCCTTTTCGTGGCTATCAACTTCGCACTCCTTTTTCTTCTCGGTAAGAATGCATTTCTACAATTTGTCCACGCCATAATTACTCAATCAATCTATCCCCAGAATTGGACAGGGAATCATTCAATTCGTTCATACGTTATTGAGGTGTTAAAACCTGGCCAAAATACAGGCTTTACTGGAACCTCCCTTTTTTCAACCACAACACAAATCACATTACTTTTAATTACGTTATTATCAATTCTCATAGTTTTTCTAGTTACATCGAAATCAAAACAAAGCGGATTGAATTCTCCTCTATTATTAACTTGCACCCTTGGTATGCTTATTATTCCTTCGGTCAGCCATGATTATACGTTATCCTTACTTCCTGGTTCCATAGGTGCCTTTTTTGCGAATGAAGGTTTCTTCATTAATCTTGGGAGAAGACAGAAAATTCTAAGCAATTTAATATCCTTCATTATTTCACTTTCTTACTTTTCAACCTGTTTCTCATTTACTAACAAGCCGCCTATTTTAACTAATAATTTTTCTGCTCTTTTACTCATTTTAGTTTTGATCACATTTTTGATCAGTTTGAATCAATCAAGATCATTTACAGAATAGTCTTAAAGCTTAATTTCGATTTTCTAAATGTGCTTTCTTAAATAGAACTCAATGCCTACCATAGGCAAAGGTTTGGTATGCAGTTGAACAACATGAGATGTTTAAATTTGAATTGGTTTAAGCAGTGTATCCAAAGAAAAAGTAAACCAGCTAACCTTTCAAAGGTAGTCTTAATTCTACTCTTCTCTATTTGGCTGGGGATTGTGGTACTTACTTTATCCAAACATGAGTTTTGGAGAGATGAAGTCAGATCATTATCATTATCCAAGAATGCCACATCATTGTTTGATTTATATCAATTATTAAAACACGACGGCCATCCAATTCTTTGGCATCTTATCCTCTTTCTTGGTACCCATATCAATAAATCAAACCTTGTGTTACCGATTTCAAGTTTGGCAGTTGCCATTGCTGCAATAATCATCTTTCTCAAGTTTTCTCCATTCCCCATCTGGTTTAAAGCGATCTTTATATTTTGCGGGTTTCCACTTTATGAGTATTCTGTTATGGCCAGGCCATATGGATTATCTATGTTATTGCTGTTTATTACGGCATGCATTTATAAGTATCGGGAAAAACATCCGATCTGGTTAGCAATTGTTTTAGCTTTACTTGCTAATACAAATGTTCATTCTGTAATTCTTGTTGTAATGATTATGCTTTATTGGTTAATCGAGGATTTGAAAAACTCAGATAAGAGATTAGGTTCTGCCATTTTTAGATTATTGATTCCAACCTTAATAATAGTAATAGGCATAATCTTAAATCTCGTCTTTACACTTCCGCGAGAAGATTCAATCGTTTTGAAAATCACGAACGGAGTTGATTTTGAGCAGGTACTCCTTTCGACTTTGATTTATTTTCTACTTCCAAATGTAACATTTTTCAAGTTGTTTCCAACTTGGGTTCCAGCATTTTTCTCTTTGATCATATTATTTTTGGTATTAGTCGGGCTTATTGGTAAACCACGTTTGTTTCTTATCTCGATCCTCACACAGGTAGCTTTTGGGATTCTTTTTACCTACATTTATGTGGGGGATTACCGTCATCAGGGATTATTTCTTGTTTTCCTAGTATTTCTTTACTGGATTGCTGAAAATCCAGAAGCGAACAATGTAATTACGTTACATAAAGAAAGGCTTGCCAGAATTGGCAATATCGCCCTAACAATCATCATTATTCTTAATGTATATCTTGGGTTATCACTGGTTTATAACGATGTTAACCATATTCGAAGTTCAAGCAAGCAACTGGGAGAGTATCTCAATGATTCTACACTTTACAAGAACGCAATAATTGTAGCTGAGCCTGATTACTTAATAGAATCATTGCCATTTTATGCAAATAATCAAATTTTCTTCCCTCGGGAAAATCGTTTTGGTCAAACTGTTAAATGGACCTCAGATTCAAAAATGATTCTCTCTATTTCCGATCTTCTGCACACTGCTCAAGAGATCCAGAGTAAAAATAATGAACCAGTATTGATTATCCTGGGACATTTCGAAATTAACCAAACCACAACCGGTAACAAGGAATTTTCTTACAATAAGACCTTCACCTGGGATGGCCAGTCATTGGCAACTTTTCTTTCTTCGACAAAATTGGTAACAGTATTTGATGATGCCTACACTGATGAAAATTACTTGGTATTTGCATTAAATAATTGAAACCGAATGACTCTTGCTACCTCCACCCCAACAAGGCCGGCAACGAATAACGCGGGATCGA
>DAOUGX010000442.1:0-1692 GCA_034428855.1 Anaerolineaceae bacterium
AATAGCAGAAGTATTTGGTTACGATCCTACATTAATTAAACCAATTTCTGTTTCACAAAGTGGTTTGATAGCTGAAAGATCCTTAAACTTAACATTATCCACGAAAAAAATAGTGACAGATCTTGGTCATGACATCCCTACAGTTCGACAAGGGATCGAACGATATTATCAAGATCTGCAGAATGGGTATTCTCAGAAAGTCAAAAATTTTCTTATAAATTAACCAGAATGTCCGAACTTAAAGAAAGGTTTTAAAAATGGAGATAAAAATTAGTAACCAATTAGTGGGAAAGAAACACCCAACTTATTTTATAGCGGATATCGCAGCTAATCATGATGGAAGCCTGGAAAGAGCAAAATACCTGATTCGCCTGGCAAAAAAAGCCGGAGCAGATGCAGCGAAATTTCAAAATTTTAGAGCATCCAAAATCGTCTCTGATTTCGGTTTTAAAAATATGGGAGGTCAACAATCTCACCAATCCAAATGGAAAAAATCGGTTTTTGAAGTGTACCAGGACGCTTCCATTCCTTTTGACTGGTCCAAAGAATTAAAAGAAACATGTGATGAGGTTGGTATCGATTACTTCTCATCCCCCTATGATTTCGATGCAATAGATTATCTGGATCAATATATGCCAGCGTACAAAATTGGATCAGGAGAGATTGATTGGATTGAGGCGCTTGAAAGAATGGCAACAAAAGGTAAACCCGTGATTTTGGCGACCGGAGCAGCCAATATTGGTGAGGTTCAGCGTGCAGTGCACGCAATTTTGAAAATCAACCCCCAATTAGTCTTAATGCAATGCAACACAAATTACACTGGAAGTCTGGAAAACTTAAAATATGTGAACCTGAATGTCCTTAAAACTTATGCAGTCATGTTTCCTGATGTGATTTTGGGTTTATCCGATCATACTCCAGGGCATGCCACCGTATTAGGTGCAGTTGCTTTAGGAGCAAGAGTAATTGAAAAACACTTCACGGATGACACAACCCGAGAAGGTCCTGACCATCCCTTTTCCATGGATCCGGAATCATGGACGGAAATGGTAATGCGGACGAGAGAGCTTGAAGCAGCATTAGGAGTTTCGGATAAGTTTATCGTCGAAAATGAAAAAGATACCGCCATTATTCAACGACGATGTGTTCGTGCGGCCAGGGATCTAAAAGCGGGAGAAATTATTTCACGGGATATGCTGGACGTGTTACGACCAGCAACAATTGGTGCGATTAAACCATTTGAAATTGATCAGGTTATTGGCACCACCGTTCATGAAGATATCCCAGCGGGAAAAGAGATTCGCTGGACGGATTTGATATAAGGTTTTTTGGTAATGAATTCTGGTCAACGTGTACTTTATTTCAGTCGTGATTTATCGACCCATGATCAGCGATTTCTGACATCACTGGCAGAGACTGATTGTGAAGTAACTTTTTTACGATTGGAAAACAAACGTAACCACATTGATTTGAACTCATTGCCTGAAAAAATAGAAATTTTACCTCCCCTCCATCCTAGAAATGATTTCAGATTTTCTTCGCTTTTGAAGGATTTGTGGGAAATAAAATCCATTATTAATCAGGTAAACCCAGATATTATTCATGCGGGACCTATCCAGACTTGTGCGTTCTTAGCAGCATTAACTGGTTTTAGAAATCTGGTAAGCATGTCCTGGGGTTCTGATATTCTGG
>DAOUGX010000443.1:0-1714 GCA_034428855.1 Anaerolineaceae bacterium
AAAAATGCTCGCATCTATTTGGAAACGCATCTGGATCGAGAAAAAATGCTGGAAAAAACCAGAGCCTTGTTTCTCAAAATGGGAAGCCAATGAAAATTTTCGTTACAGGCGCAACAGGTTTTACAGGGAGCACCACAGTACCTCTATTGATTGAAAAAGGATGGGAGGTGCATTGCCTATATCGATCGAGCAGTGACAGAAGTGTATTACCTCACCCTGAAATCATCTGGCATATAGGTGCTCTCGAAGATCAGGAAAATTTAATCACTGCCATGCGTGGTTGTGATACTCTGGTGAACATTGCATCCCTGGGGTTTGGACATGCTGAATCAATTGTAAAATCTGCTGAAAGTGCAGGTATTCAGCGAGCAATTTTTCTCAGTACTACAGCTATTTTTACGAAATTGAACAGCCGGAGTAAGCGAACTCGCCTGGCAGCCGAAGCAGCCATTCAGAATAGTGATCTGGCTTATACCATTCTTCGACCCACCATGATTTATGGTAGTCAGAGAGACCGTAATATGGTCAGGTTGGTACGCTGGTTACACCGTTTACCGATAATTCCTATTTTTGGAAATGGGATTTTTTTGCAACAACCAGTGTTCGTCGAAGACGTTGCTAAAGCAATTCTCACTTGTTTACAGCAACCAAAAACGATTGGTAAAAGTTACAATATTGCTGGAAAAAACCCTCTATCCTATAATGAAGTTATTGATACGATTGCAAAAATTTTAGGCAAAAAAATCAATAAGGTATATTTACCAGATAAACTGATCATATATTTATTAAGAATAATTGAAAAAATGAAATTTCCTTTTCCGATTAAAGCAGAACAGGTGAAACGCCTGAATGAAAATAAAGATTTTTCCTATCAAGAAGCCTTTGTTGATTTTGGATACCAACCCCTCTCTTTTGAAGAGGGAATAAGTCGCGAAATCAACCAAATTATAAAAAAGAAACCATGAAAGAAATCATCTCGTTCATTGTCCTGACAGTTCTGGCATACTTTGGGGTTGAATTTGTTCGTAATTGGTTAATGAAAAAGCAGGTGATCGATTTACCAAATGAACGAAGTTCACACTCTGTCCCCACCCCACGAGGTGGTGGACTGGTACTTGTGGCTTTGACTCTGGTCGTGGCGTTCATCAGTACGATCATTTTCCAGAACTGGAGAGAAGGTCTGGTTTTTATTCTTGTCGGATGTGGTGTTGCCTGGATTGGCTGGCAGGATGATATTAAATCTCTTTCTCCTAAGCTTCGCTTCCTATTGCAGGGAATCGTTGCGGTTGCCACCATCCTTGGTTTAGGTTATTTTGATTTTGTGTCTATCCCATTAATCGGCAAATTACATCTGGGCGTTATCGGTATTCCCATCACCTTACTTTGGATAATAGGTCTGATTAATGCTTTTAATTTTATGGATGGGATTGATGGCATTTCTGGTAGTGTAGGACTCACTGCGGCTTTAGGATGGATGCTCTTTTTAGGTATAAGTGGCTATTTTTCCGGTTTTATTTTTTGGCTCGCCCTGGCTATTGCTGCCTCCAACCTGGGTTTTTTAGGGCACAATTGGCCTCCAGCACGCATTTTCATGGGGGATGTTGCCAGCACATTTCTTGGTTATTGTTTTGCTGTTCTACCTCTTTTATCACGCGATAAGCTTGAGGATGCTTTTCTGCTGGGTGTGATCGTCATGTGGGTTTACATCCTGGAT
>DAOUGX010000444.1:0-1834 GCA_034428855.1 Anaerolineaceae bacterium
TATCAGACGGATGACTTCATGTCAAATGGATTTTCATCGACACCCATTTGTACATATTAGAAAATTTTTAATTATTACTTATGTCTGGATCAAACCTCTTCAAACCATATACCTGAGCTACGGGCAGAACAATTAAAATTCCAGTATTAGGTTTTGAAAGATCACCAACCACCTTTTCAGTATGTTTTAGAACATTTTGCACAATTTCATCTGATTCAACAACAGAAAACAGTGTGCGACTGAGATCCATATTTTCCAATCGATCCAGAATTTCACTGACCGTAGGAAATAATGGAAAATCTTCCATCAGACCGAAATTCTGGCGAATTCTTCCTAAACCTGTGCTGAATAACACTGTTGCCCCCTTTACTCCAGCTGTTTCCCAGGCATTCAATAAGTCTTTCATTTTAGATATATCATGGAGTACAAATAGAACGAAAAACATTTTTTCTCCTTAAGCTTGCGTAGTTTGATAAGTAGTTTTGGATTTTGTGAATGATGCCCGTAATAAAGGAGGAGTGACGAGCGTGGTTATCAAAACCATTCCAACGATGGAAGAATATAATTCAGGAGGTAACAAATTTTCCTGTAATCCAACCGTAGCAACAATTAATCCGACTTCACCCCGGCTAATCATTCCAATCCCTAATTGAAGTGATTCAATCCAACTGAATTTTCCTAATTTTGCTCCTAATCCTGCTCCTATTATTTTGCCCAAGATTGCGGAGACTGAAATTAATGTCAGGATCCACAGTGACGCGATTCCTAATCCTCGAATATCGACATGTAATCCGATGTTGATAAAAAATATTGGAACAAAAAACCCATAGGAAAGGGAACGCAGTCCCCTTTCAATATCATTCTTTTCTTTGGTCCGGGCATACATTAAGCCTGCGATAAAAGAACCTGTAATGGCTGCCATTCCACCTAACAATTCGGCTGCTATTCCGAATACTAACATGATAACAATTGCCAAAGTAATCGATCCCTGGGCAATAGAGAGTTTTTGTACTAATTTGGAAATTTTTGGCAATATCCACATTCCAAACGCCAGGGAAAGGCCAAGGAATGCTAACATTTTTGCCAGAACAATTATGATCTCAACAACTGATCCACCTAAATTTAAGGCGATGAAACCCGACAATAGTAAAATAACAAGCATGTCATCAAATACCGCTGCTCCTAATAATCCAAAACCAACCCTGCTACGTAGTGCTTTTAATTCAATCAACGTCTGGGCACTGATGCTGACACTGGTAGCCCCGAGAGTCAATCCTAGAAAAATGGATTGTTTTAAGTCCATTGCAAAAAATTCTCCTACGAGAAATCCGAGCAAGACAGGAACGATGACCCCTAAAACTCCGGCGTAGGCAGAAGCTGCTTTCGTTTTCGCCAGATCAGAAAGATGTAATTCCAAACCTGCGATAAACATTAATAGCAGAACACCAATTTCAGCTAATTCGTTAATAAAAACAGGTAATTCATAATAATTGAGGAATGACCAGCTAAAAATGTTTATCAATGAAGGACCTAATAAGACTCCAATTAATAGTTCTCCTAAAACAGATGGTTGCCCCAGCTTGGTACTGATATATCCAGCGGTTTTTGCTGAAAATAACAGTATGGCTAATATGGTACAAATTTGGAGGAATGGTGTCATAATGATGAAGTTTCCTGGGTTTAAGGATTTATGTCGAAGTTTAGTGGATATAATATCACTCCACAATAAATTCGTCTTCAAGTATACTGATTTTACACTATAAAATAAGAGGTTTTTATGGATCTTGAGGAACGTAAAAAACAATGGGAAGAAAAAACCCTTCACCCAATTACC
>DAOUGX010000445.1:0-8102 GCA_034428855.1 Anaerolineaceae bacterium
GCAGGGAAAAGTAGTCTCTTAAGGATGCTCAATTTTCTGGAATCTCCCACAGAAGGGTTAATCGAATTTGATCATTTTATATTCCAATCTGGATTGGAAGCACCATTAGAAATCCGCCGGCGTGTGACCACGGTTTTTCAAAGACCTGTATTACTGAACCGCAGCGTTTGGGACAATGTTGCCTTTGGGCTGGAATTACGTGGAAATCGTGATGCCAAACAGGAAATTCAATCCGCACTGGAAAAGGTGGGGTTGGCAGGTTTGGCTCGGCAACGGGCTCGTACGCTTTCTGGGGGAGAAGCGCAACGAGTCGCATTGGCGCGTGCTTTAGTTCTCAAACCAGATATCCTGCTGATGGATGAGCCAACCGCAAACCTGGATCCAGCAAATGTATCCATTATTGAGCAGATCGCCGCAGATTTAAATCGCAATAGCGGAACAACTTTGGTTTTGGTTACTCATAATATTTTTCAGGCAAAGAGACTGGCTCATCGTATTGCATTCATATTGGAGGGCCAACTCATTGAATCAGGCTCCAACCATGATTTTTTTACATCCCCAAAAGACCCAAGAACAATGGCTTTTATTGGTGGAGAAATGGTTTATTAAGGAACTATTCGAAATGATTCGAGTGGATAAATTTAATTAAAAGAGGAGATAATTATGAGAAAGCTATACCCCATTTTCAGTATTTTGTTCATTCTCGTATTGGCATTATCAGCCTGTGCTCCGGCAGCAGCGACTGAAGCACCAGCAGCAGAACAACCAGTCGTAGAAGAACCAGTAGCTGAACAGCCTGCAGTTGAAGAACCTGCCACCGCAGAACCAGTTGTGGAAGCGCCTGCAGCCGAACAAAAAATCATTCTGGCAACCACAACCAGTACAGCGGATTCCGGTTTGTTGGATTTTATCTTACCGGTTTTTGAGGAGCAAAGTGGAGTTAAGGTTGATGTGATTGCCGTAGGAACCGGTCAGGCTTTAGAGCTGGGAAAGAATGGTGATGCCGATGTGTTATTGGTACATGCCAGAGCCAGCGAAGATGAGTTTATGGCAGCAGGTGATGGCATTCGCCGGGAAGATGTTATGTACAATGACTACATCATCGTTGGTCCGGCAGATGATCCGGCAGGAATCAAAGGAAAAGGTAAAGCTACCAAAGCATTCGAATTACTTGCCGAAACAGAATCAACCTTTGTTTCTCGCGGTGATGATTCTGGAACCCATAAAAAAGAATTAGCTATCTGGAAAGAAGCTGGAATTGAACCATCCGGCGATTGGTATGTTTCCGCTGGCCAGGGTATGGGTGACGTGCTGGTGATGGCGAATGAACAATTGGCTTACACATTGAGCGATCGGGCAACCTACCTGGCTGTCAAATTACAGGGAAACGAATTAGAAATTATGGTGGAAGGTGACCCTTTCTTGTTCAATCCTTATGGTGTGATTGCTGTCAATCCGGACAAAAATCCTAACATCAAAAATGATCTGGCGAATGAATTTATTGATTGGCTGGTCTCATTGGAAACCCAACAATTAATCTCCACATTTGGCGTCGATCAATTTGGTGCACCATTGTTTACTCCTGATTCAACTGCCTGGCGAGAAGCGCAAGGTGCCGGGGAGGCATCCGTCGAAGGTGATTTCATCATCACAGGTTTGGTTAAAAACCCAATGGGTTGGGCAGAAGATGAAATACGTGGAATGGAGACCACGGATGCTGTCAGCCAGAACAAAGATGGCCAGAATGAGACTTACACCGGCGTATTGATTGCTACCCTTTTAAACATGGCAGAACCTAAAAATGATGCCACAACTCTGGTATTGGTGGCAGATGATGGCTACTCCGTTGAAGTACCATTAGCAGATGTATTAGCATGTGCAGATTGCATTCTTTCCTTCCGCTCTAATGGGGGTTTCAGTTCAGTATTGCCTGGATTTGCCAAAAATACAAATGTTAAAGGCATCGTTGAAATTCAGGTAAAGTAATTTAAATCCATCCAGTAAGTTGCGAATAATGATGATCCCTTCTCAATAATAATGAATGGATCATTCTTTTTATAAAAATATTTTTATAACTGTAGGCATATTTCGGCCGAAAGCCAGAATAAACTCTCACGAATTTCAGTCCGTGATTGCCAATTGCGATTATCCCAATGGTCACCACTCAGGTCATCACCCGCATACAGGATTTGTCCTAAGGCTACCTTGCGATACTGAGCTACAGCCTGCAAGGCAGCTGCTTCCATTTCAACGGTCAGGCATCCTTCCTGTGCGCGAGCATCAATAATGGCCGATGTTTCCCGATAAGGAGCATCCGTCGTCCACGTTTTTCCGGATATGAAAGGGATACCTTTTTGAGTAAGCGTTTCTTCTATCCGATTGACAATTAGGCTATCAAACAGTACTTCCCTCGATGGGGGTAAATAGTGGAAAGAAACTCCTTCGTCCCGTAAAGCACTCTTCACAACAATTAGCTTACCGACGAATAGATCTCTCTTCAGGACACCACAACCGCCACAAACAATAAATTTTTTACAACCGAAGGCGATCGCCTCTTCCAACAATCCAGCAGCGATGGGTGCCCCCACGCCGGGATGAAAAAAAGCCAGGCGTCTGCCATTCCAATTAATTTCATAAATTGGATGTTCCCCATCCTCCCAGCGACTCGCTACGGCTACTTTAGCTTGCATTTCAGATACTATTTTTCGATTTACTTCTCCAAAAAACGAAATGACACAATGTTGTGGTATATCGCGCGGTTTTATGATCCTGGATGGTTCAATCTTCGCTTCGCTTTCGTAATCATGGTCAAGTAATGGGATTTTCATGGTAAACCTCCATAATATCTTTTAAATGGATTAGGACCATTTCCTGTTTGTTTTCGATAGTCTGAATTAATAATAGTATATGTTGAACTTTCTATTGGATAGTTTCTATGATTGATAAAATGGACTCCATGTCCCAATCCTTAGAAAGTGCAGAATAGACAAAGAGAGCCGGTCCACGCTTACCTTCAAAGGCAATCAGGACTTGCTGGTATTCTTCACCGTCTGAGTTAGTACCTTTTGAGTGGACCATGGTTGAATCCTGACCACGAATGGTTATTGGTAAATTAGCGATTACCTCCTGGTCAGACTTTTTGTCACTTGCACCCGGAACCAATGAATCTATAATATCCTGTAAATTTTCACCATCTTCCGGTTTGGTCGATTGAACAATATAAAGATGACTGTTTTCCTGATCTGGTTGATAGGAAATGAAATTATATCCTTTGAAATTTGCAGTTAATTCTGGTTTAAAACCGACTGGCAATGGAAAATCAACGATCTGCTCAGCAACTTCCAGTACATCATCGGAATTGCTATTGAGTAGGGGGTTGCCATTACAACCACTTAAGATAATAACTAATAACACAATTGACAATAATTTGAGTTTCATTTTTCTCCTCTGATCTGGTATAAGATTGATATCACAGAGTTTACCTTGGGGTACTCCATATAATCCCTATCCATGGATAGGTTTTTTGCTAGGTAATCTGGATAGTTTTTACCTCGTTACATTGACCATAAAAATGGATTCGTAAGAATATTCAATTCTTTCAGGTTAAAATACAATAGAGAATAGTGCCTTATGAATATAAATTTGATTGGAGTTTTCGCAGCAATCACCACAATATTAACGATCTGGTTCGGTCATGTCATGGTTCGTAAACTGGAATCCAGATTGGTTCGGATTGCTCCAGCAATATTCATTTGTTTTTTCCTGGGGATCGTCTGTTTAGGTGGGTCTGTGTTGATGGATTCGAATCTGTCCGCAGCCTTATTGGGAATCATGGGTTTCACCTTTCTTTGGGATGCTTTAGAATTCGTGCGCCAACAGAAAAGAGTAAAAATTGGACATGCTCCGTCAAATCCAGTAAACCCACGTCATTTAAAAATTCTTGCAGAAAATTCAACTGCCACAACACTGGATATTCTGGATCGAAACCCTCGCGCCGAACCGTATTCTCCCGCTGAAATCCAGGCAATATTGAGTGTTACTTCCATATCAGAATCGAAAAACACATGAACCCATTTGGATTAATTGTTGGTTTTCTGACCCTGATCATCATCGGTTTGGGATTTGTCTGGGTGATCTATGGTGAACGATATTTCAGTTATTTGTGGTGGCCGTATGTAATGATGGTCGGTATATTATTAATTGGGTTTTCATTATTCATAGAGAAGGAGTTGCTGTCAGCCATTATAGGAATTACAGGTGCGTCTTTCGTGTGGGGTGCAACAGAAATTAAGGCGCAAGCTGTCAGAAGTGAATTGGGCTGGTTTAAATATCACAAAAAAAAGATTCCTGCACCATTTGAGCAAAATAAAAAACGCTAATCCTGTACAATTTTGCAATCAGATTGCATAATTGTACAGGATAATTTATAATCATCATAGAATTTCATCAGGAGGTGTTCTTTGATTGAACGCAAAATGAAGAGTAAACTTATAAGTTTATCTGATAAATTTCAGGTAGTCACGCTTACAGGTCCCAGGCAATCTGGAAAAACTACTTTGGTACGATTAACATTTCCTGCCTTTTCATATGTATCTCTTGAGGAACCAGATATAAGACAGTTTGCTCTTAATGATCCACGAGGCTTTTTATCGAATTATCCGGATGGTGTCATTCTTGATGAAGTTCAACACACACCTGAATTGTTATCATATATCCAGACCATTGTGGATAATGATAAAACTAGAAAATTTATCTTAACGGGTTCTTCTAACTTTCTTTTGATGGAAAAAATAAGTCAAACATTAGCTGGAAGGACCGCAATTTTACATCTCCTGCCTTTCTCATTACTTGAGTTGGAAAAGGAGGGAATCAAATTTGAAAAATATGAATCTCCCATCTTTTCTGGGCTATATCCCCGAATTTATGATCGAAATATTTCTCCAAATTATTTTTACCCATCATATATTCAGACTTATGTGGAACGAGATGTCCGGCTAATGAAAAATTTGGGTGATATAAATTCCTTTATCCAATTTTTACAATTATGTGCAGGTCGGACAGGACAATTACTAAACTACTCAAGTCTAGCAAATGATGCTGGAATTAGTCCAAATACAGCTAAAGCCTGGATTTCTATACTGGAAGCTTCATATATTTTGTATCGTTTACAACCACATCACAAGAATTTCAATAAAAGGTTGGTGAAACAACCAAAATTATACTTTTATGATACAGGATTGGCTTGTTCTTTAATGGGCATTCGATCTGAAGGTCAGATTAACACACATTTTATGAAAGGTGCGCTTTTTGAAAATTTGATCATTAATGAATTTATTAAGAAGAATTTTAATGATGGTATAAGACAATTCCCAAGTTTCTGGAAGGATAACCACGACCGGGAGATGGATTGTCTTCTGGAAAAAGGAGAAGAAATAATTCCGATTGAGATGAAATCAGGGAAAACCATGGATAATAGTTTTTTTGATAATCTTAAGTTCTGGTATAAAATAACGAAAACCCAAACCGATAGTGGATTTGTAGTATACGGGGGTGAAAAATCTTATCAAACAAGCATGGGAACTTATGTTAGTTGGAGTGATTTAAAACGAATCAACATCAACTGATGGATTGATGTAGATCAAAAATTCCATTGACATTCGGGGGATTTTATAGGAAAATTGCTTCCGTTTTTGATATAATAGTATTATCAATCATGGTGCATGAAGCAGCGAAAATTGCTTTGTTGCACCATCATTTTATAGAAGGATGGAGTATAACGATTCAATGAAGATTTACCGATTTCGTGCTTTGGTTTTACTGACAGTGTTGGTCAGTACACTGTTAGCTGGCTGTTCGGCTGGGGCTGGAACGCAGGAAATCGATAAACCAGAAAAACCATTGGTGATTCTGGAGTGGACAGGTTACGAGGTTACCGAATATCCACAGTTCTTCGTCCCCTTTACCGATAAGTACGGGGACAATATCAATGATTATGTGACAGTTTCCGTTTTTGGTGATGATGCTGAAGCATTCGCTAAAGTTCAATCGGGTTTTAATGCCGATTTGATGCATCCGTGTTCCTCCTGGTGGGGACTGTACGTGGATGCAGGATTGGTGCAACCGTTGGACGTTTCCCGAATTGCCGGTTGGGAAGACATTCCCGAAGCTTTTCGTGAACAGGCAAAATTCAATGGCGAATATTATTTCTTGCCCTGGGATTGGTACTATGAAGCACTTCTGGTAAGAACCGATCTGGTCCCAGAAATGCCCACTTCATTGGCTGATCTCTGGGATCCCATGTACGCTGGACATGTCTCGCTTTGGGATAATGGTGAAGTAAGTTTTGCCACGACTGCTTTGGCGTTTGGGATTGACCCTTTCAACACCACCCCGGAACAAGATGAATTCATCAAACAAAAACTCATCGAGATTAAACCCAATCTCTTAACCTATTGGTTGGATTATACCCAGGCGATTGAATTATCTGCCTCTGGTGATGCCTGGATTGTCGCCAGTGCCTGGCAGGATACATATTCAGTATTAGTCGATGAAGGCTATGAAGTTACTTATCTGGAACCAGAAGAAGGTTATCTGGCAGGTATGTGCGGTTATGGCATCGCAACCAATAACACCAACCTGGATTTGACCTACGAATTTTTAAATGCTGCAAATGACCCTCATTCCATGGCGAATTTCACTAATGAATATTGGTATGGTGCTGCAAATTTTGCTGCCAACGAGTTCATTGATGAAGGAGCAGCGGAGTTATTGCGACTGGACGATTTTGATAATGTCCAGAAGAATACCCGTTTCTATCAACCGCTGACAGCGGAACGCCGCGATCAATTGTCTGATCTGTGGAATGAAGTCAAAGCAGCTCCATGAAGCACGAAACGTCTCTGGACACCCCCATGCTCACAAAAGAAGGGCGTGGGGGAATTGATAAAAAATTAACCGGGATTCCCCGTAAAAGACAGCTGGCATTACTGATTGCTCCTGCAGCAATCTGGCTGGTAATCCTTCTGGTATTACCACTTGTTACCATGATCGGTTTGAGCTTTCAGAAATCTGCTTTTGGTGCAGACAGTGAAGTCTTTTCTATTGCCAGTTATATTAATTTCTGGCAGAATTCCGCCTATCAGAACCTGTTGACCAAATCATTGTGGATTTCCCTGGTTGTGTCTGTCTTATCCATCCTGTTAGCTTACCCGGTGGCGTATTTTCTGGCGTTTCATGCCGGGGATAAGCAAGGGATTCTGCTCAATATTATGATCATCCCAGCCTGGACCAGTTTTTTGTTGCGGGTACTGGCCTGGAGATTAATTTTAGGTTCAAATGGACTATTAAATTCACTGCTGATGTGGATGGGCATCATCCAGGAACCAATTTCCGGATTATTCTATAGTGTTAATGCGGTCATTATCACCCTGGTATACATCTGGATTCCTTTTGCCGCATTACCGATTTATGTCGCATTATTAAGGATTGAGCCCGGATTACTGGAAGCAGCTTCCGACTTAGGTGCAAAACCCTGGCAGGGATTTTTCAAGGTCACTTTACCTTTAAGTCTTCCTGGTGTTCTGGCGGCTTTTCTGTATGTGTTTATTCCAACCGTTGGAGAATATGTAACACCTGCATTGGTGGGGGGGCCGAACGGTTTGATGATTGGTAACATTATTTGGGATCAGTTTATGCGAGGTCTCGATTGGCCGATGGGGGCGACATTGTCACTGATTGTGATGTTGATCGTCGTTCTTCCATTGGTTTTTATGGCCAAAGCAGCTCAACAAACCGGAATCTTGGGAGGGAAAAGTGATTAATAGAAGACCCTCCGTTTTTGGCAGCCTGTATTTTGTTCTGATGGCTATATTTCTCTATCTACCCATCTTTATTTTAATTGTTTTCTCTTTTAATGATTCTGCGGTTTTAGCATTTCCATTAAAAGGGTTCACGTTCGATTGGTACCGGCAATTAGGAAATGCACGTGAATTGCTCATTTCTGCAAAAAACAGTATTTGGGTAGGTGCCTTGTCTTCTCTCGTGGCGGTTCTGATTGGTACAACAGCAGCCATTGCGATGACCAAACGTCACATGCCTGCCCG
>DAOUGX010000446.1:0-3821 GCA_034428855.1 Anaerolineaceae bacterium
GCCGGACATTGTTTTGTGTAATGTGTTTTTGTAAAATCTGGGAAGCCCATTCGTGTCCGTGAATCATCCAGTCCATGGGTTGGATTGTAGCCCAGAACAATTCGAAAGGCAATATTGAAACCAGGGAAAATCGAAGTGATTTTTATTCGAAAAAGAAACGGACGATCTACGGTATAATGCTTTTTATCATCAAGGTTTCAATCTTGGTATCAACCCACTTTCACACAAGGTTCTGGATGGTTCAACCGAAACAATCCCGATGGAAATTCATCATCCGCCTGGCAGGGACAATTCTCTCCCTTATTTTACTGATTTATCTGTTTGCCTCCGTTGGGATGGAGGATTTCATTGCCAGTCTGAAAGGTCTGTCTCCTGTCAGGATTGTGCTGGTAATCGTTCTGATATTTATCTCCCGTCTGGCAACTTTTGGCCGCTGGCATGTCTTACTGCAGATCGAGTCCATCCAGGTGAATTGGAAGGATAGTCTGCGTTTGACATTTGCCGGGTTATTTGCAGCCAATTTCCTGCCTACGACCATTGGTGGGGACGTTGTGCGGTTGGCTGGTGCAGTGCGCCTGGGAATTGGTGTAGCGTTGGCGGGTGCATCTTTAATAGTAGACCGCCTGATTGGTATGGCAGGTATGGCACTGGTGGCTCCATTGGGTTTAATCCCGGTATTCGGAGACCTGGAAAAAATTACTTACCTTCCTAATCTCACCAGGATATTTTCTGCTGGATTTTTTGTTTCCAATAAAATTGGTGTCAGAATAAAATCCATCTTCCAAAAAGTATTTTCTGCATTTTCCTTTTGGGTTCATCATCCACGGTATTTGTTGTTAGCTTTGTTTTTCACGTTTGTACATATGTTGTGTGTTTTTCTGATCATTGATATTCTGGTGGTAGGGATGAATGAGGGATTACCTTTCTGGAAAATTGCCGGGCTCTGGAGTCTGACATATTTCATCACACTGATTCCCATCTCGATCAATGGATTAGGATTGCAGGAAATATCGTTTATAAATCTATTCACAATTTTTGGTGGTATTTCGAACACCACCGGTTTGAGTATTGCCTTGATTATGCGAGTGTTGATGTTAGTAGGCAGTATCCCGGGAGCTTTTTTTGTTTCCGGGTTATTAAGTGGTGACGCCTATTCAAAAGTATCCGAGGAAAATCCATTGGTGGTGGAGTGAAGATGCTGGTAAGTGATCGAATTTTCTGGCGCTGGTATTTGTTTTTTGTGGTTGTTTGTTCTGGTTGGTATCTGTATACCTGGAGAAATAATACCGGTAGCTGGTTTTTTATGGTTTTGGCTTCATCCATCATTGCCTTATTGGTTCTGGTGTTATTCAATCGCATCCCCTTTGATAGTTTTCTGTCCCGATCGTTACATTTTCCTGAATGGTTAATATGGTTATTCACAGCCTTGTTATTGTTAATCCCTTCATTATTGTCTTTCCTTTTTCCCACCCAGATTGTTTTTCATGAGAGTGGTAAGCTATTGGTTTTGCTTTGGGTGAGTGGGTTGGCACTGTGGTTATTGAAGAGTGCTAAACGGAAACGAATAACCGGTTTGAACTTTTTATTCCTGCTGGTTGTGGGCGGGGTGCTTTTTAAGATAGGTTCGTTCATTCCAGAAATACAGAATACTCCATTTTCGTTGGGATGGTCAGAAGGAAGCCGTTTTTATAATGCTTCCATTTTTTTCAGCTCCTCGATTTATCACCAGAAGGTACCGTTACCTGTTTTACATCCCAGTCGTTATTTATTACAAAGCATTCCTTTTCTGCTTGGGTCGCAATCGATTCTGATTCACCGGATGTGGCAGGTACTGCTGTGGTTCGTACTGGTTGGCTTAGGCAGTTATAGTCTGGTGAAACAACTCAAACCAGGCAGTGATTTCGCTGCCTGGGTCATTGGGTTGTGGTCATTTTTATTTTTCTTTCAAGGCGCAGTTTACTATCATTTGATGGTATGTGTGATCCTGGTTTTACTGGGATTTGATGGGAAAAATCCCTGGAAGACCACGCTGGTGGTGATCATCGCATCCATCTGGGCTGGGATCAGTCGGGTGAACTGGATGCCGGTACCAGCTCTCCTGGCGGTGAGTCTTTATTTACTTGGATTACCTGGAAAAGAAACACCCTGGTTTAAGTATCTGAAATTCCCTGTGATATGGTGTTTGACAGGTGGCATCACAGCATTGATTACGAATCGCACTTATGCTTTCCTGTCCGGAAATGACATGGCACAATTTTCCTCCAGTTTCTCTTCTTATATGATCTGGAGCCGTCTATTGCCGAACACCACGTACCAACCTGGTATTATCCTGGGATCAGTGATCGTTTTTCTACCCCTGGCTATCCTCACATTATTTCAAATTAAGAATAATGGCTGGCGTAATTATTATCATTGGATCAGGACTCTGGGGTTATTCGGAATCCTGGCTGTGTTCGGGCTGGGTGGGGTCATCGTCAGCGTGAAAATCGGCGGAGGTGGTGATTTACACAATCTGGATGCATTCCTGGTTTTCTGGGTTGTAATCACCACAATGACCATATTTAATCGTAATCAACTGGAAAACGATCAGCCACCTGCTCCAATCAAATTGAACTATGGGTTGATATCACTGGTTGTATTTGTTCCAGTCATTCTGGCATTTCAGAAGAACACAACCTGGACTTTTCAAAATGTGGCTGAGCAAAAAATGGACGTGGCTCATATTCAACAAGCTTTAGATCTGATAACCGAAAAATCAAATGAGGTTTTGTTTATTACCGAAAGACAACTACTCACCTTTGGTGAGATCCAGGGAGTGGCTTTGATTCCTGATTATGAGAAGGTTTTCTTGATGGAAATGGTAATGAGCAATAATCAACCATATTTAGAACAATTCCATCAGAAATTAGCAAACCATGAATTTTCTGCCATCATCCTTGATCCAATCTCAACCGAAACACAGGATGTGGAAGATGCTTTTTGGGTTGAAAATAATTTATGGGTTGATAAAGTGGTTTATCCGATTTTGGATTATTATGAACCTGTGTACTCATTTCAAAATAACAGTATTAACTTGTTGATACCAAGAGGGCAGGAAGAACTTTATAATCAATTAATGAAATTGAAATCCTGGTAAGATAATTTAAGCAGAGTTGAATTTTTATGGAAATTTTACTTACAAGAATTTTGGATGCGTCACTGGTATTTATTTGGTTAGCCATATGGTTTTTGGGAGGATTTCTGATTGTTGTGAATTGCTTCAAGGTCTGGAAGCATGAAGCAACGATTTTGGGATTTGGCGTCGGACTGATTCTTCAAGTATGGTTTGCGAATTGGATGGGTCAAATGCTGGAACCTGTCCCAGCTTTCTGGTTGAGTGCAGTTCTTGTCCTGATCCTCGGATTATTATTAACAGTATTATTAAAGAATTTCAAAATTATTCAAAAATCTTTCCAATTTCCATTGAAGTATTGGATACCGTTTGCGGTTATCCTGGTCGTCTTTTTTATGATTGGAAGAGGTCTGGCAATTTTTGATGATTATCAGAATTTACCAGTCACATCATATATCGCTTCAGGGTCAATTCCACCGAATTTTGTTTTAAATCCTGCTATTCGTTTTGATTATCACTACCTGATGTTGTTGAATGCAGCGCAATGGATGCGCATCGCTGATTTGTTGCCCTGGACTGCATTAGACTTGAATCGAGCCTTATTCTTAAGTTTAGCTTTGGTGTTGGCTGCAATTTTAGGATACCGAATCACCAGAAGTCGACTGGCTAGTTGGTTAACATTATTCTTTTTTGCATTTGCTGGTGGTTT
>DAOUGX010000447.1:0-2112 GCA_034428855.1 Anaerolineaceae bacterium
AATTATGGATGATTCATTGAAAAATAAAACTATTTTAGTTGTCGATGATGAAGAACGCATGGCTCGCTTTATTCGATTAAATCTAGAACACGATGGTTTTCAGGTGGTTGAAGCTTATCGTGGAATGCAAGCTTTACAAGAGTATAGGGATTCATTACCAGATCTTGTGTTATTAGATGTTATGATGCCTGATATTGATGGATTTGAGGTTCTCAGTTTATTAAGAGAAATAAGCAATGTCCCTGTAATTATGCTTACTGCAAAAGGTGAGGAAGATGATCGGGTTCGTGGCTTAGAATTAGGTGCTGATGATTACATAACTAAACCTTTTAGCCCAAGAGAATTGGTTAGCCGTGTACGAGCTGTACTCAGAAGAACTGATTCAAGTTCAACAGATTCCCATGACATCATAGAAGTTGATGAACATCTTAAATTAGATTTTTCAAGACGTGAGATTTGGCTGGATGATGAATTGGTTAAATTGCGTCCTACTGAGTACCACTTGTTATACCATCTGGTAAAAAATGCAGGTTGGGTGCTAACCTATGATCAGATATTGTCTCGTGTTTGGGGATACGAATATCGTGATGAGCCACATTATGTAAGATTATATATAAACTATTTAAGGCAAAAAATAGAAAAAGATCCCTCAAACCCTAAATATATTTTAACTGAAAGAGGAGTTGGTTACCGGTTTGTGGACTACAAAAGATTATAAGAATTTTATAAATTATATTTTAATCATCATTTGTTATGGTATACTCTCAGGGAGTATATAAAATATTTGGGTGCAAGGAGAAAAAATGATTTCAGAGCCCGTTCATGTTACAGATGCTTCATTTGAAAAAGTTGTTTTACAATCTGAAATGCCGGTAATAGTTGATTTTTGGGCGCCATGGTGTGGTCCATGTCGTATGGTGGCTCCCATATTAGATAAGTTAGCCAAAGAATATGCAGGAAAATTATTAATTACAAAAGTAAACACGGATGAAAACCCAGATTGGGCGACAAAATTTGGGGTACAAGGAATCCCAACGATGTTATTTGTTAGTGGGGGAAAAATAGCTCATCGTCAGGTTGGTGCTTTACCTGAAGGTATGCTGAGAGATGTTGTTGACCAATTTTTAGAAGTTGTTGCTGAAAACTAAAAAAAAAATTCCTCTTTGTATCAAGAGGAATTTTTTTATTATTCTATTCTCTTGAAATTTTTGCTCCTAAAAGAGATAGTTTCTTTTCGACAGTTTCATATCCTCGATCAATTTGTCTGATATTACGTAATACGGAGGTCCCTTTTGCTGATAATGCTGCAAGAACTAATGCCATACCAGCCCTAATATCAGGACTTTCTAGATTTTCACAAAATAATTGAGTGGGTCCTTGGACGATACATCGATGCGGATCGCATAAGACAATTTGTGCACCCATCCCAACCAACTTATCAGTAAAATACATACGACTTGGATACATCCAATCGTGAAACAACATCGATCCTTTTGATTGTGTTGCAACTACAATTGCAATACTCATTAAATCAGTTGGAAATGAGGGCCAGGGCATTACACTAATTTCAGGAATTGCATTTCCTAAATCTGGCTCAATTTCCAGAGGTTGGTTTTTTGGAACAATCAGATCATCACCAGATGTTTCCCAAATTACACCTATGCGCTGGAAAACTAATCGGATCATGTCCAGATACTGGTTGCCAGCTTTTCGGATCGTTATTTCTCCCTTAGTGACTGCTGCAGCACCAATGTAAGAGACTACTTCTAAATAATCTGATCCTACACTGAATTCGCAACCATGTAATGTATCAATACCTTGTATGTGAAGAGTGTTTGATCCGATATTTTCAATATGCGCACCCATTTTGTTCAAAAAATGGCATAATTCCTGAATATGAGGTTCAGAAGCGGCATTTCTAATTATGGATTCCCCTTTTGCTTTTACACATGCCATGATTGCATTTTCGGTTGCAGTGACACTCGCTTCGTCAAGAAGAATATCTGCACCTATGAGTGATTGAGTGGAAAAATGGAACATTCGATCATATGATACTTCCACGCCTAATTTTTTTAGAGCCAGAATATGGGTGTCAAGACGACGTCTTCCAAT
>DAOUGX010000448.1:0-3035 GCA_034428855.1 Anaerolineaceae bacterium
AGGGAGCGAGTAGAACTGGGTGGATTGGTAGTCACCACCAGCCTGGATGTTGATATTCAAAAATCTTTAAGCTGTACAGTAATCACTCAATTGAACAGGGTTCGTGGAATTAACCTTGAAATATCAGATTGTCCTGCTGCCAGGTTTTTGCCCGCCTGGTTTGACGAGACAATTAATCAAGGTAGTTTATTCGGTAGTGCGATTGTTCTTGACCCTGTGACAGCCGAAGTATTAGCTTTGGTGGGAGATCAGAATGGCAATAATGAAAAAGCGACCATAACGACAAAACAAGGCGGAACCATTCTGACACCATTGGTTGCGATCAACGCATTTGCCCGAGGATTTTCTCCAGCTACACAGGTTTGGGATATACCGGCAAGTCTACCAGATTCTATGACAGCTTATCAACTGCCTATTGATTCTTACCATGGACCTATACGATTCCGAACCGCCCTGGCAAATGATTATCTGGCTGGAATTCTCAAGTTGTATGATCAAATTGGATACGATGTTGTCAGTCGTAGTGCTAATTCTTTCGGATTACAAACGATCCATAAACTTGAGACTCCTCAAGAAATCTTCATTAAAGGCGAAAGTGCAAACATTATCGAGGTGGCAGATTTTTATGGCATTTTAGCAAATCTTGGCACCCATTTTGGAGTACGCGACTCGACCAATGGCATGATTGAGCCCAAGTTTTTGCGTCAGGTAGCTTTGCAGGATGGATTGATTATTGAAGATTTCCCCTCAGATTCTCAGGCCATACTCAGCCAACAGCTTGCCTATTTAGCCCACGACATTCTAAGTGATGATTATGAGCGCAGAGCAACTCTGGGATATCCCAATCTATTGGATATAGGTCGCCCCAGCGGTGCAAAATTTGGATCTACTTTTGCCAAAGATGAAGTCTGGACGGCTGGATATACTCCTCAGTACGTGAGTGTAGTTTGGTTTGGACAAAACCAAGAAGAAAAATATGCTATCAATCCGAAGATTTCTGGTGGCGTTTGGTATGCTGTGATGCAATGGTTACACCAGGGTCTCGCGGTGGAAACCTGGTCAATGCCCGGTGGAATCAATGACTTAACTGTCTGCAGTCTTTCCGGGCTCCTCCCCACCCAGGAATGTCCGGATACAATCAGTGAAGTATTTATTGATGGAACACAACCAGCTGCCTATGACAATCTCTTTAAGCGTTATGAAATTAATCGCGAAACAGGATTATTAGCAACAGTTTTTACAGCTCAGGATATGGTTGAAACTCGCACATACATGCTGGTACCGGATGAAGCTTCTGATTGGGCAACAGCAAATCAGATCGATGTACCTCCTAAAAACTATGATTTGATTCAAGCACCTAATCCGAATGAAAATGCTCTGATCACCTCTCCCAATAATTACACCTTCGTTCGAGGTGTTGTAGAGGTATTTGGAACTGTAAGAGTCTCGGATTTAACCAGTTATCGCATTCAAATTGGACAGGGATTGAACCCATCTTCCTGGTTACAAATTGGCGAGGAGGACACACGCTTGATTTCGAATCGAAAAATAGTCGATTGGGACACAACCACGGTAGAAGACGGCTTGTATGCTTTACGTTTGATGGTCATCCGGGAAGATTTTCAGGTGGATGTACACACTATTCAGGTCTCGGTAGACAATACTCCGCCAGTTGGAAAGGTAATTTACCCAACATCTGAAAGAAGCATTACAAGATCAACACAGGGGACGATTACATTACAGGCCGAAGTCTCCGATGCTGCCGGGATCAGTCGTGTGGAGTGGTGGGTGGATGGACAACAGGTTGGCAACAATACACAAATGCCGTATAGTTATCCTATCAGCATCAATCCTGGAAAACACCGGATCTTCATAAAAATCTTCGATCTGGCAGGCAATGAGACGATTTCCAGTGAATTTGATTTTGAAGTCGATTAATCATATTCAACAGGAGAAAATATGGACACTCAGATAACCTGGTATGGTCACTCTACCATCGGGATTAACACCCATGGATTTAAGCTCATCATAGATCCTTTCTTTAGTGGAAATCCAGCTGCACCTATAAAAGCTGATCAGGTGCAGGCTGATTATTTGTTGATCACACATGGACACGGCGATCATGTGGGAGATAGTGTGTCAATTGCCAACCGCACGAATGCAGAAGTCATCTCCAACTTTGAGATTGTCAATTGGTTGGGCAAACAAGGGGTTAAGAAAACACATGGGCAACATCTGGGGGGTGGTTTCCAGTACCCATTTGGTTATCTTAAATTAACCCTGGCTTTGCATGGTTCAGCCTTACCAGATGGCACTTATGGTGGCAACCCGGCTGGTTTCCTATTAACCACCTTAGCCCAAAAAAAGATTTATCTGGCTGGCGATACAGGATTATTTGGAGATATGAAACTCATCGGTGAAGAAGGGATTGATCTGGCAATGATTCCAATTGGAGACAATTACACCATGGGGCCTAAGGATGCATTGCGAGCCATTCAATTGATTCAACCTAAACATGTGATTCCCATTCATTTCAATACATTTGATTTGATCGCACAGGATGGTCTGTCTTGGGCAAAAACTGTGCAGGAAGTGGTGAATTGTAAAGTGCATGTCTTAAAACCCGGGGAATCTTACACCTTATAAATACATTATAAATAAATAAGACAAAGACTGTACATAATATCGATTTTAAATTGGGGGTCATATAAAATCGGTTTGTTGGTATTTTTGGACTCAATGCAAAAGAGATCCGAATTTATTTTAGTATTTGATGAATAGTTGACTGAGAAAAATTTAAAGCTGATAGGTTTTGCCAGCCTTTGTCCGATACAATTTTTCGGAATGCACTGAAAAAGATTCATCGACAATCAATCAGGAGGATTCATGGTCGTAGAACCAGGGAAAGAAGCTAAAGAAAAATTTTACAATATGAGCCTGACAGAACGACATGCCTGGCTCCAGACAACACAACATTTGGATCCTCAAATCATATCCATTTTAAGTGGTGAAAATGGATTGAAAATTGAACAGGC
>DAOUGX010000449.1:0-7467 GCA_034428855.1 Anaerolineaceae bacterium
CGTTCAACAAGATCAGGTGTTTCCTATTTTCCAGTGATTGAGTATCGATATACGGTAATGGGACAGAGTTATGAGAAGAAAATAAATTTGCCGAAAAGTTACTCATTTGAAAAAGCTGAGGAAACTGCCAATCAATTAGGGACAAACCTGGAAATTCGGTATGACCCCAACCAACCGAAAGAACATATATCCAAATATGAAAAAGTAAATTATTTTGAAGTATTTTTAATTGTGGTGATCCTGGCAGTAGCTGTAATTATTCTGTTGCCTTATATAAATAAATGACACCAACAGGTAAAATAGCTGCCAGCTGGTTTTGCAACTTTCTTTGATCCAAATATACAAAATTAAATGAAAATATAAAACCAGGATAAATCTGGAAACGATCCACCTGATCTGACGGCATCCGGGCTTAATTGCATTTCTCACAAACTTTACGCTTTGATAGTAAAATTGGAAGGTATTACATCTGGAGGAGTTCAAAATGACACACAGGCACGCTATTGACTTTGACAACCGTGAGAAAAAATATGTACTGGTCGAATTTCCTTATCCATCTGGGTCAGGACTGCATATCGGCCATGCTTTCACCTTTACCGGAGCGGATGTTTTCGCCCGTTTCGAACGGATGCAAGGTAAAAACGTGCTTTTCCCGATTGGTTGGGATGCTTTTGGCCTTCCCACCGAGAACTACGCCATCAAAACCGGACGCAAACCACAGGATGTGACCGCGGAAAACACGGCTACCTTCCGCAGGCAGATGGAACAACTGGGATTATCCTTCGATTATGAACGGATCGTGGATACCACCGATCCCAGTTATTACAAATGGACACAGTGGATCTTTATTCAATTATTTGAAAAAGGATTGGCTTACAAGCAAGAGATGCCGATCAATTGGTGCCCCAGTTGCAAGGTGGGATTGGCGAATGAAGAAGTAGTGAACGGTAACTGTGAGCGCTGCGGATCCCCCACCACGCGCCGCCGCATCAGCCAGTGGGTGGTACGTATCACAGAATATGCTGATAAACTGATTGATGGTCTGGAGAAAACAGATTTTATCGATAAAGTAAAAGCCTCCCAGGTCAACTGGATTGGACGCTCAGAGGGTGCCCGGGTCAAGTTCCAGCTGGTGGGGATTGACGAGAAGCTGGAAGTTTTCACCACTCGTCCGGATACGCTCTGGGGGTGTACTTTTATGGTGCTGGCACCCGAACATCCGTTTGTGGAAAAATATTGTCTGGATCAGCCAGGCGTAAAAGAATACGTAGAAACCAGCCGGGCAAAATCCGACCTGGAACGTCAGGAAGTCAGCCGGGAGAAGACCGGTGTCTTCAGTGGGTTGATGGCAGTCAACCCGGCGAATGGAAAAGAGGTCCCGGTATGGATTTCGGACTTTGTGTTGCTCAGCTATGGTACCGGTGCGATTATGTCGGTGCCTTCCGGTGATCAACGCGACTGGGATTTTGCCACGAAGTTTGGCCTGGAAATTCTTCCGATTGTGAAACCAGAGAATGGCTGGGACTTCAGTCAGGGAGCCTACGCAGAAAAAGATGCGATCATGGTTAATTCCGGTCCGATCGATGGATTATCCGTCGCGGACGCTATCCCGGCTGCTTTACAATGGTTGAAAGAACGCAACCTGGGGGAAGCGACCGTCTCTTACCACCTGCGGGATTGGATTTTCAGCCGCCAGCACTATTGGGGTGAACCGATTCCCATGGTGTACTGCGATCAGTGTGGATGGGTCCCTGCCAAATTTGAAGATTTACCAGTAGTACTACCGGATGTTGAGAAATACGAACCGACCGATACCGGCGAATCTCCATTAGCAAACATCACGGATTGGGTAAACACTACCTGTCCGAAATGTGGCCAACCTGCTAAACGCGAAACCGATACGATGCCCAACTGGGCGGGTTCGGACTGGTATTTCCTGCGTTATGTGGATCCGCACAACGATCTGTCCCTGGCAGAAATGGATAAACTGCGTTACTGGATGCCGGTTGATCTGTACATTGGTGGCGATGAGCATAACACGTTGCATTTGCTGTACTCACGCTTCATCTACCAGTTCCTGCATGATATTGGTGCGGTGCCGGCTGAGATCCCCGAGCCGTATTACCGGCGTATGTCGCATGGCGTTATTCTGGGGCCGGACAATCAGCGCATGAGTAAGAGCCGTGGGAATGTAATTATTCCGGAGGATATTATCAGCCAATACAGCGTGGATGCTGCCCGGTGTTATATGATGTTCATTGGACCATTTGATGCCACCATGGCCTGGAACGAACGTGCTTTACAGGGCACCAAACGCTTCCTGGATCGCTTTGAGCGCCTGGTTGAAGACCAGAAAAATACCCAACTGGAAACTCCACACGCCATCAAAGCATTGATCCACAAAGCAGTGGACAAATGCCAGCATGACTTTGCAAATTTCAAATTTAACACCGCCGTTGCCAAATTAATGGAAACCCTGAATGGGATGTATGAACATGCTGGTCCAGTGAATCCGCATGATTTGCGTTTGCTGGTACAGGCGATTGCTCCTCTCGCGCCTTTCTTTGCTGAAGAAGCCTGGACGAAGCTGGGGGGCAAAGGCAGTGTACATGCCAGTGATTGGCCAGCCGTGGACCCAGCCCTTATTAAGGAAGATACTGTCGAAATCCCTGTGCAGGTGAATGGAAAACTGCGTGCCACGGTTACGGTTGCAAGAGATGCAGATCAGTCAGCCGTGGAAGCTGCAGCCAGAGAGCTTGAGAGTGTGGAGAGGTATTTGAGCGAAGGTGAAGTTCGCAAGGTGATCTTTATTCCTGCAAAGACAATTAATTTTGTAGTGAAATAAGATAAAAAAATTCGGATTGTTCATCCGAATTTTTTTATTTATTACATCAAAGGATATTGAAACAGAGTCCGGAAAAAAATATTTCCACATTAAATTTACGAATAATCTTATTTCACAAAAAGAGATTCCCTTGAAAAGTTTAACTGTATAATAAAAAAACTCAAAAATCCGAGATTATTACACTTATTATGGAAAAATCCTTATTTATATCAAAATTTTATCCTCCAAAATTACATCCTCAAATTATTCAGAGAGATCGCATACAAAAAAATTTTCAACAAGGATTTGAGCAAGGTCAGGATCTGATCCTGGTATCTGCACCAGCAGGTTATGGGAAAAGTACTGCTGTCAAATTGTGGTTACAGTCGCAACCAAGAACTTCATATGTTTGGATTTCTTTAGATTTAGAAGATGATGATCCTGCGCGGTTCATGAAATATATTGTGGCTGGGTTACAGTCTTTACAGCAGACAATTGGGGAAAGTGTAAATAGTTTACTCAGTATGCCCAATTTACCACCACTCATTTCTATAATGGATGAGTTGCTCCAGGAGCTTTACGAAACAAGTTTAACAGGTGTTGTAATTTTCGATGATTACCATTTGATCAATAATACTCAAATTCACCAGGCAGTTGAGTATTTTATCGATTATCATCCCCCAACGCTTAAATTAATAATCATCACACGCAGGGATCCCCCTTTTGCCCTTTCAAAATTACGAGCCAGTGGTCTATTAAGAGAAATCAGAGCCAGGGATTTACAATTCAAAGAAAATGAAGTCGAAAAACTTCTAAATCAATCATTGAAATTGAACTTGTCAGAGGAGTCCATAAAACAATTATTTACCCGAACGGAAGGTTGGGCAGCAGGATTACAGTTATCAGCATTAGCAATTCAAAATGTATCCGATCAACATCACTTTATTACTGAATTCAGTGGAACCCACCACTTTATCATGGAATATTTGATAGATGAGGTCTTAAAACAACAACCTGAAGAAATCCAGGATTTTCTTAAAAAAACTGCAAAATTAAAATATTTCAATGCAGATCTATGTAATATTGTTACCGGACATCAAAACGCAGCCAGCATTCTGGATAAAATGGAAAAAACCAATTTATTCTTAATTTCGTTAGATGATCAACATATTTGGTTTCGTTATCATCATTTATTTTCTGAAATGCTGCAGACACAAATCAATTCTGAAAATTCTCTGAAAGTGCATCAAAAAGCTGCTAAATGGTTTGAATCTCAAAATCTATTTGAAGATGCCATTCATCATTATCTTCTAGGTTCAGAGACTGAGAATGCGGTTAGATTAATAAGCAAAATTGCAATCGATTTATTCAAACAAGGTGAACTAAAGACACTTTTAAATCATCTCAATTCATTACCTGATGAATATGTGAACTCGGATCAGGAATTGATAATTTATAAATCTTTATGTTTGGTATTAGCAGGCAAAAGTTCAGAAGCTAAGACTTTCATTTCGCAATCCTTTTCGCCGTCCAGTTCAATTTTACAAACCAATCCTAATGGAAGATTATTATCTTTACAAGCGTGGTTTGGAATGATGAATGGAGATCCTGAAACTGAAAAATTAGCTGAGCAGGCTTTGAATAGACTTGATGATGAGGATTTGTTTTTCCGGGCAATCACCTTGATATCCCTCGGAACTAGCCAGGTTTGGAACGGGAAAATTTCAAATTCCAATCAGTCTTTCCGAGAAGCCAATAAACTTGGTAAACAAATAGCTCACCCTTTTATTGCATTAGGCGCATTGGCAAATTTGGCTTTCAATCTTTGGGAGTTAGGAGAAATGCGAGAGGCTAAAGCAGTATGCCAAAAGGCTTTAGATGAATATGTAGATCATCGTGGGAAACCATTACCCATTCTTGCAATTATTTATGCGCCACTTTCCAGTCTTTACTACGAATCGGGAGAATTTGAAAAAGCTGGTTATTATGCCCAAATGGGTATCAATATCTACAAACGCTTATTTTCGAATGTGATGATGGGTGGAGATAATGAGATTGTGCTTGCGCGTTTGGCATTCCTGAAGGGTGATATTGAGTCTGCTCTTTTACAACTTTCAGAGATGGAAGCAAAAGCACGCCAAGAAGGTCACCCCATGGTAGTTTATAAAATGTTAGTTGCTAAAGCTGATATTTATTTACGAAACTTATCCATAAAAGAAGCAGAATTTTGTATAAATGATTTAAACAAATCAATTCCTGGTCAACAACCTAAAGGAAATCAAGTTGCGAGTCACCTTCAAGCAAGATTATTAATTGCAAAAGATAAAGTAAAACAGGCGATACAAATATTGGATGATCTGTCCAGGAATAATGAGCTTGAAGGTTGTTCACGACGGATAATAGGAGTTCAAATTACGCAAGCTTTGGCATACCAAAAACTCGGGGATTTTATTACGGCTAAGAGAATATTTTCTAATGCAATTCAGTTGGCTGCTCCAGACGGTTATTGTTCACCCTTTTTACCTTCAAAAGGTCAGGATACCTTGTCAATGTTGAAAGATTGTAGCGGGGTTGCTCAGGAATTTATGGAGACTGTAATTGAATTAATCTCCCAAACCTATGAACCTGAGGATGTTAAAAAACAAAATCTCCCAGATCCGATGACAGAACAAGAATTACGCGTCTTAAAACTAATAATCTCTGGTTTATCCAACCAGGAAATTGCCAATGAACTTGTAATTACTTTAGGAACTGCAAAATGGCATGTGCACAACGTCCTGCAAAAATTGGGGGTTGAAAGTCGCGCTCAGGCAATTGTGCGTGCTCAGGAAATAAACCTTATATAAAACCCTAATTCTCGCAACAATTGAGCCAATCTCCTGGCTCTTTTTTAATTTCGCGAAAAACACCTACCTCGAAAACCAATAAAGACCTATCTTTCGATAGGGGACAATTTTTGGTAAGGATTTTACACTTGTGACATATAAAGGAGATAAAAATGGAAACTACTATCAGTCACTTTGGTCAATGGGGATATGTAATCATTTGGAGTATTTTGGGGGCGGTATTCTTGCTCTTCACACCTTTTTATAAAAAGAGTCAAAGGAAACCTTCCGGTATGTATCTGGCTTTTATCGTCGCAATGGCATTTGAAATGTTTGGAATTCCTATGAGCATGTATATTCTGGCCTGGATTTTTGGCAGCAACATCCCTGAAGGAGTCTTTTGGGGACATACTTTGTTTCAATGGATAGGGCATACGGGTATGTATATAGGCACTGTTCTGATATTGATTGGTATTGTTTTGGTAGTCATGGGTTGGAGCCTGGTTTACAAACGATACTGGCGAAAGCAGGAAGGGCAAGGGGAATTGGTGATTGAAGGAATTTACCGATACATACGTCATCCGCAATACACAGGCTTTTTACTGATTACCCTTGGTATGCTTTTCGATTGGGCAACGATACCGATGTTAATTATGTGGCCCATCATGGTAATCCTGTACTTCCGTTTGGCAAGAAAAGAAGAAGGATACATGGAGGAGGAATTTGGTCAACAATACATTGAATACCGACAAAAGACAGGTATGTTCCTGCCAATGGTTAAGTTTTAAATCAAAAATTAAATAAGATGATAGGAATTGTAAAAATGTTTGCAAAACATGAAGCTCAATATTATCAAATCATCGTTCAAGGTCATCTTGATGACCGCTGGATAAATAGGTTTGAAGGTTTGAGGATTGAATGTTGTCGTAGTGGCGTAACTAAAATTTCCGGTGAGATTGTGGATCAATCAGCCTTGTACGGCATACTTAACCACCTCAATGATATAGGATTGGAATTAATTTCTTTACAAAGAAAAACAAAGAAATCGGATGACGAAGATGAATAAAGTACAAAACCCACCTCCACTTGAAGTTTTTCTGACTTTAATTTTAGGTCAGACAATTCTGAGACCATATTACCAAAATTTTATCCATGGGTTGGATCTGAACGGAAATGAAAAAATCCTTGATTTCGGCTCTGGTTCAGGGGTGTGTTCCAGGCATATTGCCAACCAATTGAAAAAAGGTGGTCAATTAGATTGCCTGGACATATCGGAGGTCTGGCAGTCTGTTATCAGAACAAATTTAAAAAGGTTTACAAATGTAAATTATCACCTTGGTCAAATAACAGATGTTGATCTACCAGATAAATCTTACGACATGGTGGTAGCCCATTTTGTTTTTCACGAAATCCCGAATACTGCCTGCTCTGCGGTTATGAATTCAATTGCAAAGAAGCTAAAACCCTCTGGAAGATTAGTCATTCGTGAACCACATGGACACAATCTTGAAATAGCAGACCTTAAAACATGGGCTCAGGTTGCTGGATTGAAGGAAATTTCTATCCAATCAAGGAATATTATGGTTATTAAATTAATGGAATGTATTTTTTACAAAATATGATTTTGGAGATGAATTAATGGAAAATAATAAAGATAAAAAACAAAACTTTGCTTATACACACCCTATCCTAACTTTTTTGTTGATCAACTTTGGTTGGACGTGGGCTTTCTGGCTTGCAGCGATACCACTAGCTGGACAAGACCAAATACTACTCACAACGATGGTAATTGTAGGAGGATTTGGTCCCGCACTGGCG